>JAEWHZ010000329.1 GCA_023387585.1 Pseudomonadota bacterium | reverse complement strand
AGATGATGCGCCACAAGGCCGATACGGTGACCGCCAATGTCGGCGGCATCGACTATCTGTTCAAGAAGAACAAGATCACCGTGTTCCGCGGCATCGGCTCGATCCCGGCGGCGGGGCGCGTGCTGGTTACCCCCAACCAGGGCCCAGCGCAGGAGATCGCTTCCAAGGCGATCATCATCGCCACCGGCTCGACCTCGGCCGACCTGCCGGGCATCGAGATTGACGAGAAGCAGATCGTCACCTCGACCGGAGCGCTCGAGCTCGATACGGTGCCCGACCGGCTGGTGGTGGTTGGGGCCGGCGTGATCGGGCTTGAGCTCGGCTCGGTCTGGGCACGGCTCGGGTCCAATGTGACCGTGGTCGAATATCTCGACCGCATCCTGCCCGGCATGGACAGCGAGGTGGCGCGCAATTTCCAGCGCATGCTGCAAAAGCAGGGGATCGAGTTCAAGCTGTCGAGCAAGGTGGCGGGCGTCGAGCGCGGCGAGGACGGCGTGCTGTCGGTCGGTGTCGAGCCGGCGCAGGGCGGCGATCGCGAGACGGTCGCGGCCGATGTGGTGCTGGTGGCGATCGGCCGGCGGCCCTATACCGAAGGGCTCGGGCTCGACATCGCCGGTGTGGCGCTGGACGAGCGCGGGCGCGTGCGGGTCGATGCGCACTACCAGACCTCGGTCGAGGGCATCTATGCCATCGGCGACGTGATCGCCGGACCGATGCTGGCGCACAAGGCCGAGGACGAGGGCATCGCCGTGGCCGAGATCATCGCCGGGCAGGCGGGCCATGTGAACTATGGCGCCATACCTGCCGTGGTCTACACCAACCCCGAGATCGCCTCTGTGGGCAAGACCGAGGACGAGCTCAAGGCCGAGGGCGTCGACTACAAGGTCGGGAAATTCCCCTTCACCGCCAATGGGCGCGCCAAGGCGATGCTGGCGACGCAGGGCTTTGTCAAAATCCTTGCCGATGTGGCGACGGACCGGGTTCTGGGGGCTCATATCATCGGCAGGAATGCCGGTGAGATGATCCACGAGCTCGGCGTGCTGATCGAATTCTCGGGGGCGGCCGAGGATCTGGCCCGCACCAGCCATGCGCATCCCACCTTGTCGGAGGCGGTGCGCGAGGCGGCGCTGGCGCTTGGCGATGGGGCGATCCACATCTGAGCGCGATATCGCCGACGCGGCGGCGCTGACAGCGCTGCTGGCGCCGGTCGAGATCGCCGGGCTCGAGGGGCTGACCCTGCATCTGGCGCGGCCGGGGGCGGCGGTCGGCCGGCTGGCCGGGCTGAGCGGCGGGGACGCGCCCTATTGGGCCTTCGCCTGGCCGGGCGGACGGGCGCTGGCGCTGTTTCTTGCAGCCGAGCCGCATTGGGTGCGCGGACGCATGGTCGTCGATTATGGCAGCGGCTGCGGTATCGTGGCGGTGGCGGCGGCGAAGGCCGGCGCGGCACGGGTGCTGGCGGTCGATCGCGATCCGTGGGCGCGGCAGATGGCGGCGCTTAACGCGGACGCCAACGGCTTCCACATCGAGATTTCCGCAATGCTCGACCCGGCTGTGGAGGCGCATGTCGTGCTGGCCGGCGATGTTTTCTATGCCCCTGATGTGGCTCGCGAATCCCTAGGTGTGCTGCGGGAACGGGTTGCGCGCGACGCCGTTGTGCTCGTGGGTGATCCGGGGCGCAGCGACCTGCCCTCCGACTTACCTGTGCTTGCCCGTTTCACGCTCGCGGATATCGGCTCCAGCCGGACGTCTGAAGTTCTGGTTCTTCGCTTCGCAGGCTGAGACTTTGGTGCAATTTCCGCCTGGGTGCGGTGGGCGTAAATCTGGTTCGGTCGCATGCGGCGGCCAGGAGGAGTCCCGATGAAGCCCGATCTTGTTCTCGAAGGCGCGCGTCGCGAAGAGCTCGACCTGCTGCGCCGTATCTGCGAGGGGCAGATGCCGAGGCCGGAGGAGGGGCTGGATAGTCTGCAGTCGAAGGGCTGGGTCGATCTGTGCAACGGGACGGCCCTGCTGACGCTGACCGGCCGCACGCTGGTGGACGGCGCCGCACGGCGCTGATCGGGCAAAAAAGAAGGGCGCCCTGCGGCGCCCTTTCCGTTTTCCGTGCCGATGCGGTTCAGCGCACGTGCACGCCGCCGAGCTGGCCCGCCTCGATGGCGAGGTTGAGCAGGCCGGAGACGATCTCCTGCGCATAGGACTGCGCCTCGGGGGTCTCGGCGCGCTTGAGCTCTTCCTGTGCAGCGTCGATCTGCACCTGCAAATTGGCCTGGTCGAACTCGGAGAACGGCACCGATTCCTCGGCGAGGATGGTCAGCCCCTCAGGCGAGACGTCGGCGAAGCCGCCGCGCACGAAATAGATGTCGGCACCGCCGCCGTCCCTTGTCACGGTGATGAAGCCCGGGCGCAGCACCGTCATGAACGGGGCGTGGTCGGCCATCACGGTAAAATAGCCCTCGGTGCCCGGCACGGTCACCGCATGGGCTGTCTCGGACAGAACCAGCCGCTCCGGCGAGACGATTTCGATGC
>JAEWHZ010000323.1 GCA_023387585.1 Pseudomonadota bacterium | reverse complement strand
CAGATCAGCTCACGACCGCCTTGGTCAGGTCCCAGTGGGCGTAGCCGGAGACCACGTCGAAGCCGAGATCGACCCTGGGATTGCGCACCACCATGAAGCCGTTGGTGACCACATGGATCAGCGGCACGTCGGTGAGCATCTTTTCCTCCATCTGGCGCACCAGATCGAGGCGGCGATCCAGATCCTCCTCCGCGAAGGCCTGCCCGAGCAGGTCGTCTATGCCTTCGATGGCCACGCCATAGCGGCTGAAGTTGGAGCCACCGCCGCCGCCCTCGACGACCGCCGCCGGGGCCGACAGCCACTGGACGAAAGCCTGGGTCGGGACGGGCGGGTAGGTCGAGGAGTTCTGCGACAGCGTGTTGGTGCCGGTCGCCTGGTCGGCGTGGAAGGCCGTGTGGTCACGGATCTCGAGGTTCATGTCGATCCCGACCCCGCGCAACTGCTCCTGCACGATCAGCATGATCGAGGAATAGTCTTCGCGCTGGGACGTATAGGCGTCGAACGAGAAGCCGTTCGGGAAACCCGCCTCGGCCAGCAGTTCGCGCGCCCGGTCGGGGTCGTGGTCGTAGCGCAGCTCGTCGGGGATCGTCTCGTCGGTGAACCCGCCGATATAGGAGGGCGGGTTCAGCCCCCAGGTCCTCAGGCCGAACGGCGACATGGCGTCGGTGATCTGCTGGCGGTCGATCGCATACATCAGCGCCTGGCGCACGAGCACGTTGTCGAACGGCTCCTGGGTGAGATTGATGTGGAGCGAGAAGAAGCTGCCGGGCGAGACGACGTCGAACAGCAGGTTGGGATCGCGCTGCTGGATCGAGGGCACCCAGCCCGGGGCGCGCACGCCCTCGACCATGTGCACATCCCCCGAGAGCACGGCCAGGGTGCGGGCCGTGGTGTCGGCGATATAGGTGAACTGGATGCGTTCCGTGCCCGGCTGCTCGCCCCAGTGATCCGGATAGGCGACGATGGTCACGCCGTCGGCGGGATCCTCGTGCACGGTTTCGAGCTCGTAGGGACCGGTGCCGACCGGATCGAACTCGATGGCTTCATCACCTCTGTCCTCGACCGCCGCCTTGGACATGATGCTGGACGAGTGATGGGTATGGCTCGAATACAAAAAGAGCGGATCAGGCTCGGATAGATGGAACACGACCCGGTAGGGTCCGTCGGTCGTCACCTCGGCAATGTTGTCGTACATCGGCCGGCGCACGCCGATACGGTCGGCATCGCGAACGCGGTCGAAGGAGTACTTCACGTCCTCGGACGTGAACTCGCCATAGCCCTTCTGGAACTGCACGCCCTCACGCAGTTCGAAGGTCCAGGTGCTCGAATCCGGGCTCGACTCCCAGGATACCGCCAGACCCGGCTCGAACTCGTCGATCGTGTCCGGGAAACGTCCCGAGGGAATGCGCACGAGCTTGTCGTGAATATGGACGATGGCCCATTCGTCGACGCCCTGGATCGACTTGTGCGGGTCGATGGTGCGCGCGCCGCGGGCCCCCCAACCCGTGCGCAATATGCCGCCCTGCTGGGCGACGGCTTTTCCTACCATGCCGGTGGCGATACCGGTTCCCGCGATCGCAGCGGCGGAACCGGCCATGAAGGTGCGTCTTGTGAGTTTCAACGGTCGACCTCCTCCTGTCGTATGATGTGATTGGAAGCTCGCAGCGCCGGGGAGTCAAACGATGCCTGCCGCGGTCAAATCGTTTTTCCGCGATATGGAAATATGCACACGCCGCATGACTGCCCGAGACTGCCGGGATGCGCCCAGCCCATTCCGCGCCGTGTTTTTTTGACACGGAACGGGCTGGCGCTATTTCCACCGTGGTGGACGGCTATCGAGCCTCCATCCCCAAAAGCCCGGGCGGCGATCAGGCCGGGATGACCGCCACTTCGTGATCGGCAACGCTGTCGACGACGAAGGACAGGCCGCCCTCGCCCGCACGCAGCGGCACGGACCGGCCGCCGACCGTCAGCTCGACATCGCGCGCAGGGATATCGAGGTTGAGCGTCACCTCGACGGGGCCGAGCGCGATGAGCTCGTTCTGCCGGCCCGGTATCGGCGCGCTGATCAGGCGGTTGTTCAGGTGCAGGATGTAGCGCCCGTCCTGGCGGTAGAGATCGGCGCTGACGAAGCCGTGCCCGCCCGAAACGCTCACCAGGGGCCGGTCGTCCACAGCGTGCCGCACCGCGTTGGCGAGCAGCAGCGCGTGCTCGAACTGCTGGTCGCGCGCAAAGCACCGGTCGAGGTCGGCGAGGAACCAGATCAGCTTGCCGCCTCCCGTTCCCTCGCGCAGCACGATGGCCGGGATGTCGGTGCTGGGTTCGCGCATCCATGCCGTCTCGGGCGGGAAGATGGGGAAATCCGGAATGAAGGTCGCGAGAACCGTCACGTCGTCATCGAGGCGGACCTCCGGCAGATAGCCGCCAAAGGGCACGGAATCGGTGTCTTCCAGCCCTCTGAGGATAGGATGGCGCTCGCCTTGCGCCTCCGGGGCCGCGGGATCGAAGGGCCCGTAATTCGCGAGCCTGTGCTCCGGTGCCAGGCGCAGATAGGTGTGGCGCGCATGGGTCTCGATATCGGTGTTGGGCGGATTCTCGCCGCCATGGGCGCGCCCACCGGCTTTGCGGTGGACGCCGAACAGATCGCCGAGCGCATAGTCCGGCCGGCTTCCGCCGAGCCCGTCGGCGATGGAGGTCTCCCCGGTCGCGATCACCGAGCCGCCCTGTTTGGCGAACGCCTCGACGGCGGCGACCTGCGCATCGGTCAGCCCGCCGATATTGGGCAGCACCAGCACGCGGAACCGGCCGGCCGCCTCGCCGATGGCGTCGGCATGCAGCGGCAGCGCGCTGAAGCCGGCCCTGTCGAGCGCCCGCACATAGCCACGATAGGGCTCGACGGTGCGACGCGCGGCGTTCTCGCGCCCGAAGCTGTCATGGTTCTCCTGCGACCACACGATGCCGATATCGGCCACCGGCTGGCGGTTGACGAGGATGTCCTGATGATCCTTGTGCCAGGTGAAGATCGGCTCGGCGGTGGTGTATTGCCGCCGGTCGTCATGGC
>JAEWHZ010000296.1 GCA_023387585.1 Pseudomonadota bacterium | reverse complement strand
GCCCCAGCCGGACAGGACGAACAGCGATTGCGCCTCGCCGCTGTCGACATAGGGCTGCAGCATGGCCTCGATGCGCTGCATCTGCGAGCGGACATAATCGAGGCTGACGGTGTTGGGGGCGGAGACGAAAAGCGAGACCTGCGAGCGATCCTCGGCGGGCGTGATCTCCTGGCGCAACCCGTTGTAGACGTAATAGGCCGAGCCGGCAAAAACGGCTGCTATCAGGACGATAACGACCGGATTGGCGAGCGCCCAGTGCAGGGTGACACGATAGAGCGAGGCGAGGCCGGCGCCGAAACGGGCCAGAAGGGTGTTGGAGGGTTTTTCCGCGACGTCGCTCTGGCGCAGGAGGCGCGAGGTGAGCATGGGGCCGAGCGACAGGGCGACGACGGAGGATAGCATGACCGCGATGGCCAGCGTGAAACCGAACTCGCGGAACAGGCGGCCCGACTGCCCGCCCAGGAAGGATAGCGGCACGAAAACGGCGACCAGGGTGAGCGTGGTGGCGACGACGGCGAAGAAGACCTCCTGCGTACCGAGCACGGCGGCGGCGCGCGGGCCGGCGCCAAGCTGCTTGCGGCGCACGATATTTTCGAGCACGACGATGGCGTCGTCGACGACGAGGCCGGTGGCGAGCACGAGCGCGAGCAGGGTCAGGATATTGATCGAGAAGCCGAAGGCGTAGATGCCGGCGACGGCGCCGAGCAGGGCGATCGGCATGGCGATGGCGGGCACGAGGGTGGCGCGCCAGTCGCGCAGGAAGACGAAAATGATGCCGACGACGATGACGAGCGCAGCGATCAGGGCGATCTGAACCTCGTGCAATGCCCCTTCTATGAACACCGCTTCATCGCTCGAAACGCGAACATGAACGCCTTCCGGCAGAGTCTGATTGAGCGTTTCGACGGCACCGGCGATGCCGTGCGAGATCGCGATGCTGTTCGACTGCGCCTGGCGGATGATGCCGAGCCCGATGCCGGGCTGGCCGTCGGAACGCAGCGAGCTGGTCGAGGCGGAGGCGTCGAAGACGACCGTGGCGACATCGCGCAGCCGCACCTGGTTGTTGATCTGGATCGCCTCGAAATCCTGCGGCCGCGTCAGCTCGGAAACGGCGCGCACGGAGATGTTCTGGTTGGGGCCGTTGATCGAGCCGGCCGGCGTGTCGAAGGCGAGAGTGGCGACGGCGTTGCGCACATCGGCGACGGTGAGGCCGAGGCTCGCGAGCTTGAGCGGATCGACGTCGATCTCGAAGGCGGTCTGGCGCGTACCGTAGACCTGCACCTCGGCGACGCCCGGCACCGAGGCCAGGCGCTCGGAAATGACGTCTTCGACGATCTGGCTGAGCTCGGCCATGCTGTGCCGCGTCGAGGTGACGGCGAGCTGGATGATGGCCTGCGCATCGGCATCTGCCTTGAAGATCACCGGATCGTCGGCGGCGTCCGGCAGGGAGCGGCCGATGCGGCTCAGCGCGTCGCGCACGTCGGAGGTGGCGACATCGAGATTGGTGCCCTCGGTGAATTCGAGGGTGACGCGGCTCTGCCCGGTGGAGGATTGCGAGGAGATGCCGGCGACGCCCTGCACCCGCGCCACGGCGCCCTCGACCACGGCGGTGACCTCGCGGTCGACGGTCTCGGCGGCGGCGCCGGTAAACCGTGTCGAGACCGAGAGCACCGGCTGCTCGACACTGGGCAATTCGCGCACCTCGACGGCGATCAGGGCGGCAAGGCCGGCGACGCAGATCAGCGCGTTGATGACGACGGCCAGCACCGGGCGGCGCACGAACAGCGCCGCCAGCACCCCGCCCTGTTCGTTCTTGCGCGCGATCGACATGAAATGCTGATCCTCTAGTTGACGGCCGTCGGAGCGGGACGCGCCGGGCCGATGGCGGCGCGGGTCTCGCTGCCGTCCGGGCCGGAAAGCAGGTTGACGGCGACGCCCTCGCTCAATTGCAGAATGCCTTCGGTGATGATCGGATCGCCTTCGGCGAGGTCGCCGCGCACCAGGACGCCATCGGAATTGCGCTGCACGATCTCGGCCATGACGCGCTCGGCCTGGCCGTCATTGTAGCGCCAGACATAGGAGCCCTCGGCCGACCACAAGATGGCGAGCGGGTTGACGGTGGCATAGCTCTCGCCGGGGAAGGTGAGCGAGACCGAGAACGACATGCCGGCGCGCAGGCGGTTTTCGGGATTGGGGATGGTGGCGCGCACCTGCAGCGTGCGGCTCTGCGGATCGAGGCGGTTGTCGAGCGAGGTGACGACGCCGGTAAAACTCTGGCCGGGCAGGGCGATGGCCGAGACGCTGACCTCGTCGCCCGGCGCCACCGAGCCGGCGAAGCGCTCGGGCAGCCAGAAATCGACGCCGACCTGCGAGGTGTCGTTGACGGTGGTGACGACGGTCTGGCCGGCGAGGAAGCTGCCCTCGTTCACCTGGATGAGCCCCACCGTGCCGGCGATGGGCGAGACGATGCTGCGTCTCTCAAGCGCCAGCTCGGCGCTGCGCAGCGCCAGGGCGGCGTTGTCGGCGGCGAGCTGGGCGGCGTTCAGCGCCGTGGCGGCGACGAGATTGGTGCGCGCGAGCTCGCGCTGGCGCGACAGATTGGCCTGCGCATCCTGCTCGGCCAGCAGGGCCTGCTGATGGGCGATCTCCTCATTGTCGGAATCGAGCCGGCCGATGAGCTGGCCGGCCTCGACGCGTTGCCCCGGCATGATGAGCAGCTCGACCAGCGTGCCGGATGCCTGAGAGACGACGGTGACGGCGCGCAGCGCGACGCCCTCGCCGAGCGCGGTGATGCCGTCATTGACGCGCGAGACGGTGACGGGGGTGGTAACGACATTGTTGGCGCGCGCGGCGAAACCGCCGCCGAAACCGCCGGGTCCGCCGCTGCCCGGCCCAGCGCCCGGGCCGCCACCGGAACGGCCGGGCTGGGGCGCAGCGGAATCGTCCGTCGCGGCCGGCACGAAGGGCAGGGTGATGCCGTAGCCGGCCAGCGTCTCGCGGGCGCCGGGCGCGAACAGGGCCCAGACCACGAAGGCCGTACCGAGCACCAAAAGCGAAAGCACGACCTGTCGCAGCACGAATTCACCTCAAGCCGACCAAGACAGCGTTCGACATGTTGCAGCGCAAGCACCCCGAACAGCACCAGCCGACACGAAGCATCGGCACGACATGGGTAAATTAGGCAAACCGCGCCGAAGGGCACGTTAAAAGCACGTAATCTTGCAAACGTGATTTTGGCCGGACGGGATCTGGCGGGAAATCGCCAGCCCGTCGATGAGGTTTCCGAGCGCTGTTCCCTATGCGAGACCGCAAACGAGGATCCGGCCTGCGCCGGGATGACCTGCGGAGGGGCAGGGATGGCCCTCGAATCAAAGTGAGAAAGAGTATCGAAGGCGCGCAATAGGTCACGCGATCTCGGCATCCGGGCGGGAGCCGTATTCGGCCCAGGAGCCGTCATAGAGCGCGATGTTTTCGGCGCCCAGCCGTTCGAGAGCCAGCGTCACCACCGCGGCCGTGACGCCGGAGCCGCAGGAGGTGATGACCGGGCGGTCGAGATCGATGCCGGCGCGCTCGATGACCTCGCGCAACTCGGCATCGCCGAGCAGCTCGCCGTCGCGCACCAGCAGGTTGAAGGGCAGGTTGAGGCTGTTGGGGATATGGCCCGATCTGAGACCGGGGCGCGGCTCGGGCACCTCGCCGGCAAAGCGGGCGGCGGGGCGGGCGTCGACGATCTGTCGATGGGCACGGCTGGCGGCGACGACGTCGTCAAAGCCGGCGACGCGCTCCTCTGCCAGGCGGGCCTCGAAGCGGCGCGGCACGGGATCGGCCTCGCCGGTCTCAAGGGGACGGGCCTCGGCCTGCCAGCGCGGCAGCCCGCCCGAAAGGATGCGCACGTCCTCGGCGCCCATCACCGAGAGTGTCCAGGCGACGCGCGGGGCGCTGAACAGCCCGGCGGAATCATAGACGACGATGGTGCGTCCGGCCTCGAGCCCCAGCGCACCGGCCGCGCGGCCGAAATCCCCGGGCGCCGGCAGCATGTGCGGCAGGCCCGAACCGGTGTCGGCGATGGCGTCGAGATCGAAGAACACGGCGCCGGGAATGTGCCCGGCGACGAATTCGGCCCCGGCGTCGCGCCCGGCATTGGGCAGGTGCCAGGACCCGTCGACGATGGACACCTCGCCGAGCCGTTCGGCGAGCCAGAGTGTGGAGACGAATTCGATGGCCATGCGACGACCGCCTGTTGCGGCACCGCCGGCTTTTTCAACTGCCGGGCGGCGCCTGGGTGGAGGACTGGCGCAGCACGAGATCGACCGGCCAGAGCTCGTGGATGGTATGCGCCGGCTTGCCGCCGATCAACTGCATCAACAGCTCGGCGATGCGCACCCCGGCGGCGCGGATCGAGGAACGCGTCGTCGACATGGTGGGGTACATGTTGTCGGCGTTGAGATAGGGAAAGACGTCGTCATGGGCGATCATCGACACGTCGCGCCCGAGCGCAAGGCCGGCCTGGCGGATGGCGCGGAAGATGCCGAGCGCCGTCATCATCGAGCCGGGGATGAAGGCGGTGGGGCGGGGGCGCAGCTCCAGCATGGACTGGGCGATGCGAAAGGCCACCTCGTCGGTGAACACGGCATTGGCGATCAGCGCCGGATCGACCGGAATGCCGCGACCGTCGAGCGCGGCGCGATAGCCGACCTCGCGATGCTCGGCGAAGGTGCGGCCGCGAATGCCGTTGATCAGCGCGATGCGCCGGTGTCCGAGATCGAGCAGATGCGAGGTGGCGCGTTCGATGGCGCCCTGGTTGTCGATGTCGAGCCAGGCATGCGGGCGCCCCACATCGGTGCGCCCATGCAGCACGAAGGGTAGGCCGAGATCGAGCAGCAGGTCGACGCGGGCGTCGCGCACATGCGGGGAATGCAGCACGAAGGCGTCGACCTTCTTGCTGGCGGCGGCGCGCCGATAGGCGGCGAGCTCCTCCTCGAAGGAGGAGACGGTGATGAGGACGATGTCGATCTCCTGGTCGCTCAGCCGCTCGCTGAGCCCGCCCAGGAACTCGTTCATATGCGGGCCGAGCTCGTCGGAGCCGCGCAGGACGATGCCGATGGCGCCGACGCGGCCGGTGGCGAGGCGCCTTGCGCTGGCATTGGGACGGTAGCCGAGCCGCTGCGCGGCCTCGAAGACCAGCTTGCGCGTCGACTCCTTGACTTCCGGATAACCGTTCAAGGCACGGCTGACCGTTGTCTGCGACAACCCCAGATGCTGAGCTAACTCTTTCAGTCTCATAACAGAATCGGGCCGGCGGCAACGGTTCGCCGGCATGGCGGCAACGCATTTCCGGATGGCCGCCGCGTCCTCCCGCCGGCATTCAAAGCGATTTCAATTTTTCATGCAAGCCGAAATGCGGCCTAGCATTTTTCTGAGGGGCGTACCTCAGAATTGAAGGGGGCGCGCCGATGCGCGGACAGGGCGCGGCAATCAACAGCAAGATATAAAGGATTGATTTCAAGGAGATAGCAGATGGCCGCCTAAAAAAGGCGGGCCGACCCCGCTTGACAGTATGCGGAGCCTCTGATTGGCTTTGCTTCAAAGCGGTTTGGGAATGGCGGTTGACTGCCGGCCGGACACGCTTTGGGAGGAACGTGCGGACCCGTCGGGCGCCATGCCCCAGGCTCGCGCCGATCTCCCATCAGGTTTTTCTCGGGAGGTTTCTCATGAAGATGAAGATGCTGCTCGCTGGGCTTCTGACCAGCGTGGCACTGGCCGGCACGCAGGCGGCGGAACTGTCGATCGTGTCCGGCGACACCGGCACGGGACTTGCGTTCCTGCAGTCCGAACTCGACATTTTCCAGGAAGAGACGGGTCACACGGTCACCATCGTGCCGATGCCGTCCTCGACCAGCGACCAGTTCGGCCAGTACCGGCTGTGGCTGGCGGCGGGCAATGCCGATATCGACGTCTACCAGACCGACGTGATCTGGGCCCCGCAGCTGGCGGAGCAATTCGTCGACCTGAGCGAGGCGGCCGCCGGCATCGTCGGCGAGCACTTCCCCTCGGTGATCGAGTCGCAGACCGTCGAGGGCAAGCTGGTGGCCATTCCCGGCTTCACCGACGCCCCGGCGCTGTTCTACCGCACCGACCTGCTCGAAAAGCACGGCAAGGACGTCCCGTCCACCTGGGCCGAGCTGC
>JAEWHZ010000266.1 GCA_023387585.1 Pseudomonadota bacterium | reverse complement strand
GCTACAACCTGCTGTTCGAGCGCTTCCTCAATCCCGAGCGCGTGTCGATGCCGGACTTCGACATCGACTTCTGCCAGGACCGGCGCGAGGAGGTGATCCGCTACGTCCAGGAAAAATACGGCGCCGATCAGGTGGCGCAGATCATCACCTTCGGTTCGCTCCAGGTGCGCGCCGTGCTGCGCGACGTCGGGCGCGTGCTGCAGATGCCCTATGGCCAGGTCGACCGCATCTGCAAGCTGGTGCCCGCCAACCCGGCCGACCCCTGGACGCTGGAACGCGCCATGGCCGAGGTGCCGCAGCTCAGGATGATGGCCGAGGAGGAGGAGACCGTCGCCGATCTCATCGCCATCGGGCGCAAGCTCGAGGGTCTTTACCGCCACGCCTCGACCCACGCCGCCGGCATCATCATCGGCGACCGTCCGCTGCAGCAACTGGCCCCGCTCTACCGCGATCCGCGCTCGGACATGCCGGTGTGCCAGTACAACATGAAGTGGTCCGAGGCGGCCGGGCTGGTAAAATTCGACTTCCTTGGCCTCAAGACGCTGACCACCATCAGCTATGCCGTCGAGATGGTGAACAGGGCCGGCGGCGATCTCGACATCGACCGCATCCCCTACGACGACGCCCCGACCTATAGGCTCTATGCGCAGGGCGACACCTTCGGCGTGTTCCAGGTGGAAGGCGCCGGCATGCGGCGCGCGCTGGTCGACCTCAAGCCCGACCGCTTCGAGGACATCATCGCCCTTGTCGCGCTCTACCGTCCCGGACCGATGGACAACATCCCGTCCTTCTGCTCGCGCAAGCGCGGCGAGGAGCCGATCGTCTATCCGCACGAGGCGCTCAAGGCGGTGCTGGACGAGACCTACGGCATCATCGTTTACCAGGAGCAGGTGATGCAGATCGCCCAGCTCCTGTCCGGCTACTCGCTGGGCGAGGCCGACCTGCTGCGCCGCGCCATGGGCAAGAAGATCAAGGCGGAGATGGACGCCCAGCGCGCCCGCTTCCGCGAGGGTGCCATACGCTTCGGGCTCGGCGAGGCGCTGGCCGACCAGATTTTCGACCTGCTGGCCAAGTTCGCCAATTACGGCTTCAACAAGTCGCACGCGGCGACCTATGCACTGGTCTCCTACCAGACGGCCTATCTCAAGGCGCATCACCCGCACGAATTCTTCGCCGCCTCGATGACGCTCGACATGGGCAACACCGACAAGCTCGCCGATTTCCGGCGCGAGGCGATCAGGAAGGGCATCGACATCGTGCCGCCCTGCGTCAACCGCTCGGAAGTGGTGTTCTCGGTCAAGGAGGAGCGGGTCTATTACGCGCTGTCGGCGGTTAAGGGCATCGGGCGGCAGGTGGCCGAGCATATCGTCGAGATGCGCGCCGGGCGGCCCTTCACCGACCTCGCCGATTTCGCCGCCCGGATCGACCCGCGCATCGTCAACAAGCGCACGCTCGAAACGCTGATCTCGGCCGGTGCCTTCGACACGCTGGTGCCGCGCCGCGAGCAGGCCATGGCCGTGGTCGATTCCATCCTCGCCAGTGCCCAGCGCGAGGTGTCGAACCGCTCGGACGGCATCGTCGACATGTTCGCCGCCGACACGCCCGAGCCGATCCGCCTGCCGGCGGGCGTCGCCGCCTGGACGCTGGCCGAGCGCGCCGAGCGCGAGCGCAACGCCATCGGCTTCCATCTCTCGGCCCATCCGCTCGACGCCTATGCCGATCTGTTCGACCGGCTCCGGGTGCAGTCCTGGACCGATCTCGAGCGCTCGGTGAAGGAGGCGGGCGCCTCGGCCGGCCGGCTCGCCGGCACCGTGACCAGCCGCCAGGACCGGCGCACCCGCAAGGGCACGCCGATGATGATCGTCACGCTTTCCGACCAGACCGGCAGTTTTGAGATCATCGGCTTTTCCGAGCAGATCCAGGCATTCGGCAGCCTGCTGCAGCCCGGCGCGCTGCTGGTGGTCGATGTCGGTGCCGACGAGCGCGCCGAAGGCATCAGCCTGCGCCTGTTCGAGGCGCGCGCGCTCGAGGCGGCGGCGGAAAAGGTCGGGCGCCGGCTGACGGTGTTCGCCGCCGACGCCGCCTGCCTGCCGCCGATCCGCGCCCAGCTCAAGCCGGGCGGGGAAGGGCAGGTGAGCTTCATCGTCATCCGCGACGGCGGGGCGCTCGAATACGAGATCGAGCTGCCCGGCGCCTTCCGCCTCAACGCCGAGATCGCCAACGGCATCAAGGCAGTGGGCGGCGTCACCGATGTGCGGCTGCATTGAGTCTTACGGCGGTCCGGGAGGCGGCGGCGATTAGGGATTCGATATCAAGAGGTTGAAGCTGGATCCGGATTCAAAAAAGCAGGATCGCGCCGCGAAATTCCGCCGTCGCAAAGGCCCGGCCTGCTTGCGTTTCGGCCGCGGATCGCCTATATGCGCGCCAGCCTCGGACATGGCGTCCGCGGCATTTCTCACACGAAGCTTGGGTCCTTTTTCTCGAAGGCCCCATCCGGTGACGGAAACTCCGTTGCATGGCTTCGTGGCGGCATAACCGGCAAAAAGGACCGCAGCCACCATGGCACTGCCTGATTTTTCCATGCGCCAGCTCCTCGAAGCGGGCGTCCATTTCGGCCACCAGAAGCATCGCTGGAACCCGAAGATGGAACGCTTCATCTTCGGCGTGCGCAACGACATCCACATCATCGACCTCAGCCAGACCGTGCCGGCGCTGAGCCGCGCGCTGCAGCTGATCTCGGACACGGTGGCCGATGGCGGCCGCGTGCTGTTCGTGGGCACCAAGCGCCAGGCGGCCCCGCTGGTCGCCGACGCGGCGCGCCAGAGCGCCCAGTATTTCGTCAACTCGCGCTGGCTGGGCGGCATGCTCACCAACTGGCAGACGATCTCCAACTCCATCGCGCGCCTGCGCGAGCTTGAAGCGCTCGAGGCCGACGGCATCGACGGGCGCACCAAGAAGGAGCGCCTGATGCTGTCGCGCGAGAAGGAGCGCCTGGAGCGCGACCTCGGCGGCATCAAGGACATGGGCAACCTTCCCAGCCTGCTGTTCGTGATCGACACGAACAAGGAAGCCAACGCCATCAAGGAAGCCCGTCGCCTCGGCATCCCGGTCGTCGCCATCGTCGACACCAACTCCGATCCGGACGTGGTCGATTATCCGATCCCGGGCAATGACGACGCCAGCCGCGCGCTCGAGCTCTATACCAGCCTGGTGTCGCGCGCCGCGATCGACGGCATCGGGCGCTCGTCGGCCGCCCTCGGCGCTGATCTCGGCGCCGCCGAGGACTCGCCGGCCGAGCCTGCCCTCGAGGCGGAAGAAGAGACCACGGCCGCCGCCAGCTGAGCGGCCGCACCGAACTGTCGCGAAACCGTCATCCCGAATTCCTATCGGGATGACCTCGCGCCCCAACTCCACACGAGCTGCGGCCCCGGACGGGGTCGCTGAGAGGTGAGACCATGGAAATCACTGCTGCGATGGTGAAGCAGCTGCGCGATGCCACCGGCGTCGGCATGATGGACTGCAAGAAGGCTTTGGCCGAGACCAATGGCGACATGGAAGCCGCCATCGACTGGCTGCGCACGCGCGGCCTGGCCAAGGCCGCCAAGAAGGCCGACCGTGTGGCGGCCGAGGGCCTGGTCGGCGTCGCCGCCGACGGCACGCGTGCCGCCGTCGTCGAGGTGAACTCCGAGACCGACTTCGTCGCCCGCAACGAGCAGTTCCAGGACATCGTCGCCGGCATCGCCAAGCTGGCGCTCGACGCCGATGGCGACGTCGCGCGCCTCTCCGAGATGCCGTTCCCGGGAACCGGCCATTCGGTGTCGGCCGAGTTGACCGAGGCGATCTCCAAGATCGGCGAGAACATGAGCCTGCGCCGCACGGACCTCGTGTCGGTATCGGATGGCGTCGTGTCGAGCTATGTCCACTCCGCCGTCCGCGACGGGCTGGGCAAGATCGGCATCCTGGTCGGGCTCGAATCGGCCGGCGACAAGGAAAAGCTGAACGTGCTCGGCCGCCAGATCGCCATGCACATCGCAGCCACCAACCCGCTCGCCGTCTCTCCGGAGGAGCTGGACCCGGTGGTGGTCGAGCGCGAGCGCGCCATCTTCGCCGAGCAGGCGAAGGAGTCGGGCAAGCCGGCCGAGATCGTCGCCAAGATGGTCGAGGGCCGCGTGCGTAAATATTACGAGGAAGTGACGCTGCTCGCGCAGACCTTCGTGATCGACGGCGAGACCAAGGTGGGCGACGCCATCAAGAATGCCGAGAAGGATGTCGGCGCCCCGATCAAGCTGACGCGCTTCGTGCGCTATGCGCTGGGCGAAGGCATCGAGCGCGAGGAAGCCGACTTCGCCGCCGAGGTCGCCGCCACGGCCGGCACCCGCTGAGCCACGACAACATGCAATTTCCAAGGGGCGGGCCATGGCTCGCCCCTTTTTCGATTCGCATATGACGCAATCATTTCATCAGCCGCACCCTGAGCGTCTTGCCGTAAACGCTTTTCCAGCCTATCTGAACCGCGGCGCGCCTGCCGGAATCGCGCCAGAAGGTTGCGGACCATCGGACGGCCCGCGAGCGTAACGAAAAAAGCAAAGAATTCCGGATCGTTCGGCGGCTTTCCTGAAGCGGCGGGGCGGTTCAGCGGCTGCGGCGGCCGCAAGATGGCGCACGACTATCCCGACAACACGAAGGACCTAACAATGGCCCATCCCTACAAGCGCATCCTGCTCAAGGTTTCGGGCGAGGCGCTTGCGGGCGATCAGTCTTTCGGCATCGAGGTGCCGTTCCTGACCGCGGTGGCCGCCCAGATCGCCGAGGTGGCGCGCACCGGCGTCGAGATCGCCATCGTCATCGGCGGCGGCA
>JAEWHZ010000200.1 GCA_023387585.1 Pseudomonadota bacterium | reverse complement strand
TCGGCGCCGTATTTTTCCTGGACGTAGCGGATCACCTCCTCGCGCCGGTCCTGGCAGAAGTCGATGTCGAAGTCCGGCATCGACACGCGCTCGGGATTGAGGAAGCGCTCGAACAGCAGGTTGTAGCGCAGCGGGTCGAGGTCGGTGATCGTCGTCGCCCAGGCGACGAGCGAGCCGGCGCCCGAGCCTCGCCCCGGCCCCACCGGGATGCGCTGCGACTTGGCCCAGCGGATGAAGTCGGCGACGATCAGGAAGTAGCCGGGAAACTTCATCTTCTCGATGATGTCGAGTTCGAAGGCGAGGCGCTGGCGGTACTCGTCCTCGGTCTTGGTCGGGTCGACGCCGGCGGTGCGGAAGCGCTCCTCGAGCCCCTCCTCCGCCATGCGGCGCAGCGCGGTCGCCTCGGCGGAAACGGCTTCTTCCTCACTCAGATCGGGCGCAGCGGCGAATTTGGGCAGGATGGGATTGCGCTTGTGCGGACGGTAATGGACGCGGCGCGCGATCTCGACCGTCGAGGCCAGCGCCTCGGGCAGGTCCGCGAACATCTCCACCATCTCGGCGCGGGTCTTGAAATAGTTCTGGTCGGAGAGCTTGCGCCGCTCGGTCTGCGCCAGCACCGTGCCGCCGGCGATGGCGAGCAGCGCGTCATGCGCCTCGAAATCGGCCTTGGCGGTGAAGAAGGGCTCGTTGGTCGCGACGAGCGGAATGCCATGGCGATAGGCATAGTCGATCAGCCTGGGCTCGACCGTCGCCTCGCTCGGCCGGCCATGGCGCTGCAATTCGACATAGAGCCTGTCGCCGAACAGTTCGCGCAGCCGGTCGAGGCGCTTGAGGGCGTTGGCCTCCTGGCCGAAGGCGAAGGGCATGTCGATGGCGCCCTCGGGGCCGCCGGTGAGGCAGACGAGGCCGGCGACCGATTCGGGCGTCAGCCAGTCGAGCCGCGCCCGCACCGCGCCGGCCTCGGTCTCGAGGAAGGAGCGGCTGACGAGGTCCGACAGATTGGCGAAGCCCCCCTCGTCTATGGCCATCAGCACGACCGAGGATTTTCCCTGCCAGGCAACGTGCCCGCGCTCGCTGATCCGATCCTCGGCGGCGGCGAAATCGACGGCCAGCTCACAGCCGATCAGCGGCTGGATGCCCTTTTCCGCCGCCTTCTCGGAGAATTCGAGCGCGCCGAACAGATTGCCCGTATCGGCTATGCCGAGCGCCGGCTGGCCGTCGGCGGAAGCGAGCTTGAGGATGCTCGACAATTGCAGCGCGCCTTCGAGCAGCGAATAGGCCGAATGCACATGCAGATGGATAAAGCCCGGACCGTTCATCGTACCTGCCAAACCCCTCTGCCTAATCCCCACAATCCCGCCGACCCGTGATGGCACCCGGGGGCGCGGAAGAAAACACCGGATGGGCGTTGTCCCCAGCCGGGTGGGCTCACAACAGCGTGGCCAGCGTATCCATCCAGGCCAGCGTTCCGATGGTGAAGCCCCCGAGCGTAACCAGCGCCAGCAGATCCTTGAAAAACGCGACCATCTTCATCCCCCATCAGGTTAGTTCGTATTTTGTTCTTTTATGTTCGATAAATGTTCCTGTCGAGTCAGACTGTGGAAAAGCTGTGGATTAGGGTTAAGGCCGGGGTGGAAAGACGGCGGCGGGTGGCGCCGCCTCAGTCGAGCGTGTGCGGCACGACCTGGCCGGCGCGCAGGGTGATGATGCGGTCGGCGCGGCGGGCGAGATCGTGGTTGTGCGTCGCGATCAGGGCGGCGGCGCCTTCCGTGCGGATCAGCTCTGCCAGCGCCTGGAAGACGCGGTCCGAGGTCTCGGGATCGAGATTGCCGGTGGGTTCGTCGGCGAGGATCACCTTGGGCCGGTTGGCGGCGGCGCGGGCGATGGCCACGCGCTGCTGCTCGCCGCCCGACAGCTCGGCCGGCCGGTGCTTTGCACGATGGTCGACGCCGAGCATGGCCAGCAGCTCGGTCGCCCGCTGCTCGGCCGCGCGCACCGGAACCCCGGCGATCATCTGCGGGAGTACCACGTTCTCGAGCGCCGTGAACTCGGGCAAAAGATGGTGGAATTGATAGACATAGCCCACCGTCGTGCGGCGCAATTGCGTGCGGGCGCGGTCGGACAGTTTCGAGGTCGCCTGGCCGAGGATTTCCACCTCCCCCGCCTGCGGGCTTTCGAGCAGGCCGCACAGATGCAGCAGGGTCGACTTGCCGGCCCCCGAGGGCGCGACGAGTGCGACGAGTTCGCCGCTCTCGACCACCATGTCGGCGCCTTCGAGCACGCGGACCATGCCCTCGCCCTCGCCGTAATGCCGGGCGACGCCGCGCAGGACCAGATGCGGATCACTCATAGCGCAGCGCCTCGACGGGGTCGTATTGCGCGGCGCGCCAGGCGGGATAGAGCGTGGCGAGGAAGCTCAGCCCCAGGGCGATGATGACGATCGCCGTCACCTCCCCCGGATCGATGCGCGAGGGCAGCCGCGAGAGATAGAAGATTTCCGGCGGGAAGATCGCCACCCCGAACGTGTTGGAGATGAAGGCGCGCAGCGGCTCGGCATAGGTGGCGATGATCAGGCCGAGCACCAGCCCGATCAGCGTGCCGGCGACCCCGATCGCCGTTCCGGTCATCGAGAAGATGCGCATGATCGAGCCGCGCGTCGCGCCCATGGTGCGCAGAACGGCGATGTCGGCGCCCTTATCCTTCACCAGCATCACCAGCGAGGAGATGATGTTGAAGGCGGCGACCAGCACGATGAGCGAGAGGATGGTGAACATCACCACGCGCTCCACCTGAAGCGCCGAAAAGAAGGTCTCGTTGCGCTGCTGCCAGTCGGTGAGCACCAGCGGGCGCTCGGTCATCGCCGCCTGGATGCGCTGGCGCATCTCGGTCACGGCATCCGGATTGGAGATGAAGATTTCGGCGGCACTGACGCGCCCGACCCGCTCATAGGCCTCGTCGATCTCCTCGTCGGTGGCGAAGACGCCCGGCTGGTCGAACCCCTCGCGCAGCACGTCGTCATAGAGCTTGAAATAGTTCTGCGCCTCGGCCAGCGGCATATACATGAAGAAGCTGTCGAACTCGACCATGCCGAGATCGAAGATCACGCCGACCCGGAACGAGCGGATCTGCGGCGTCGTGCCGAAAGGCGTGGTGGCCCCGTCGGGGTTGATGATGGTGACCGAATCCCCCAGGGCAACACCGAGCCGCAGGGCCAGCCGATGGCCGATGGCGACGGAGCGACTGTCGTCCCAATTGTCCCAGCCGCCGACCACGGCCGACTGGCTGAGCAAAGGCAGCTTCTGGATGTTCTCGAAATCCATGCCGCGCACGGTGACGCCGGTCGAGCTGGCATTGCCCGAGGCCAGCACCTGGCCTTCGACGAAATAGACCGCCGCCGTCACGCCCGGAACCAGTTCCAGCCTGTCTATGGTTTCGCGATAATCGGTGAATTCGCGCTCGATGGCGAAGGCGGTGAAATGTCCGTTCAGCCCGAGGATCTTGCTCAGCAGCTCCTCGCGAAAACCGTTCATCACCGAGGTGACGACGATCAGCGCCGCGACGCCGATGGCGATTCCGGCCACGGTGAAGCCGGCGATCACCGAGATGAAACTGTCCGAGCGGCGGGCGCGCAGATAGCGCCCGGCCACCACGCGTTCGAAGCGCGAGAACGGCCCGGGCGCCGAAGGGGTTTGTGCCGCGCTCAAGCCGCGTCCTGCCGCTGCGGGATGACCAGGTCGCGGATACGGGCGACGATGCCGGACAGCGGCACGGTCTCGCGCTCGCCGCTGCGGCGATGCTTGATCTCAGCCTCGCCGGCTTTCAGCCCGCGCGGGCCGAGGATGATCTGGTAAGGCACGCCGATCAGGTCGGCGGTGGCGAATTTCGATCCGGCCGGCTGGTCGCGATCGTCGTAGAGCAGGTCGATACCGGCCGTCTGAAGCTCGGAATAGAGCGATGCGCAGGCCGCGTCCGTGCCGGCGTCGCCGGCCTTGAGGTTGATCAGCACCGCCTCGAACGGGGCGACGCTGACCGGCCAGGCAATGCCGTCATCGTCGTGGAACGCCTCGATGATGGCGGGCACCAGCCGCGACGGCCCGATGCCGTATGATCCCATTTCCACAGGCACGTCCTTGCCGTCCGGCCCCATGACCTTCGCGTTCATGGGCACCGAATACTTGGTGCCGAAGTAGAAAATATGGCCGACCTCGATGCCGCGCGCCGAAATGCGCTTTTCCGCCGGCACCGCCTGCTCGTAGGCGGCGTGATCGACCATCTCCTCGGTGGCGGCGTAGAGCGAGGTCCAGTCGTCGACGATCGGCTTGAGATCGCCGTAAAAATCGGTGTCCGGCCCGGGAATCGGCTTGTCCAGCAGGTCCTTGTGGCAGAACACGGCGCTCTCGCCGGTCTCGGCGAGGATGATGAACTCGTGACTCAGATCGCCGCCGATCGGGCCGGTATCGGCGCGCATCGGGATCGCCGTCAGCCCCATGCGGTGGAAGGTGCGCAGATAGGCGACGAACATGCGCTGATAGGCGCGCACCGCCGATTCCTTGTCGAGGTCGAAGGAATAGGCGTCCTTCATCAAAAATTCGCGGCTGCGCATGGTGCCGAAGCGCGGGCGCACCTCGTCGCGGAATTTCCACTGCACGTGATAGAGATTCAGCGGCAAATCCTTGTAGGACTTCACATAGGCCCGGAAGATGTCGGTGACCATCTCCTCATTGGTCGGGCCATAGAGGATGTCGCGCTCATGCCGGTCCTCGATGCGCAGCATCTCCTTGCCATAAGCGTCGTAGCGCCCGCTCTCGCGCCACAGATCGGCCGACTGGATGGTCGGCATCAGCAACTGGATGGCGCCGGCGCGGTTCTGCTCCTCTTCGATGATGCGCACGACCTTGGTCAGCACCTTGTAGCCGAGCGGCAGCCAGGAATAGAGCCCGGCCGCCTGCTGGCGCACCATGCCGGCACGCAGCATCAGCCGGTGCGAGACGATCTCGGCTTCCTTGGGAACCTCGCGAAGCACGGGGAGAAAGTAGCGGGACAGACGCATTTGCGCTCCGTTCGGGAGGTTCGACTCAAGCCTTAAAAGGGTTCGACAGTCAAATCGCAATGGCCTCTACATTACAAGCATAGTTGCCACGCAGATTCCGCGTGACAGCTCTATGTCGGGTTGTTAGGGTCCGACCAACAAGAATGAGGCAGCGCAAAACTGCCACATGCCGACAACGTCAAGGGAGGAGCGTTGGCCGCCGCTTTCCGCAAGCTGGCCTAAGACCAACGTATTGTCGTGCAACTCAAAACGGCAGGGCTCAGGCCCTGCCTTTTTGTTTTGGAAGGACACGGGGCCCGCGCGAAAGCGCTAGCTCCAGTAGGCCTGGAGCGCGGGGTTCTCCAGCCCCCACAGCAGCAGCGCCGTGAGGCCGAGGGCGAGCACGGAGGTCGCCGCCATCTTCCGCCCGAGCCGCGGCACGACCGGCGCGCCGGGCTCGGTGCCGGGCGCGATCTCGCCGGTGTCCGACTGGTTGGTCACGAAGAAGGGCAGCACCATGAACAGGGACAGCCACCACACGACGAAGTAGATCGCGATGATCGAGCCGATCTGCATTGGCGCATCCTTCCATTCGAGGCGGAACCTAGCCCGCCCCTGCCCTTCCGGCAATCATGCCCTGTGTCGCAGGCGAAACGCGATTTTTGCTTTCGCATCGGATCGTTCCGAAAACCGCTTCGCACTTTTCGGTCCGATGCTCAGACCCGGTGCACGAAGACGCTCACATTGGGCTTGCGGCCCCAATAGGCGTTGATCTCGCTGCGCAGCGCCTTGAACAGCGCGCCCTCGACCACGTCCGGATCGGCGCGGCGCTTGTTGGGCAGGCTGCGCAGGGTCTGCTTGACGATCTGGGCGACCAGCGGCTCCACCGGCTCGTCCTCGGCATTGGGCAGGCCCTCGACCACGGTGTCGGGGCCGGAAACGACCTCGCCATTGCGGTTGACGCAGACCGACACGATCACATGCCCGCCGAAGGACAGGCGCCGGCGCGCCTTCACGCCGCTCTCCTCGGGCGTGCACAGCACCAGGCCGTCGAGGAAGAGCTGGCCGGTGCGCACCTCGGCCGGGAAAGCCAGCGGCTCGGGGAACAGGCGCACCAGATCGCCGTTGCGCGCATCGAGCACGTCGGGAATGCCATGCTGGCGGCCGAACTTGGCATGGGCCATCAGATGCACCGCCTCGCCATGCACCGGCACCAGAACCTGCGGCTTCACCCAGTCGTAGAGCCGCGCCAGCTCCTCGCGGCGCGGATGGCCGGTGACATGCACCAGCCCGTCGGACTGGGTGAACACCTCGACGCCGCGGTCGATGAGCTGGTTCTGGATGTCGATCACCTCGCGCTCATTGCCGGGGATGGCCCAGGACGAGAAGATCACGCGGTCGCCCGCATTGAGCTCGATCACCGGATGGTCGCCGCGCGCGATGCGGGCGATGGCGGCGCGGGCCTCGCCCTGGCTGCCGGTGCAGATGATGACCGCCTTGTTGCGCGGCACGGTCTTGAAGGCGTCCTGATCGTGCAGCACCGGCAGGTCATCGAGCATGCCGAGCTCCTTGGCGATGCCCATGATGCGGTGCAGCGAGCGTCCGGACAGGATCACCTCGCGCCCGGCCATCTTGGCGGCGCGCACGATGGAGATCACCCGCCCGACATTGGAGGCGAAGGTGGTCAGCGCCACGCGGTGCGGCGATTCGGCGATCATCTTGGCGAGGGTGGCCGCCACCTCGGATTCCGAGGGGCTCTGGCCGTCCTTAAGCGCATTGGTCGAATCGCAGACCAGCGCCAGCGGCAGCGTATCGTCCTCGCCGATGCGCTGGAGCCGCGCGACATCGGTGGGCGGCGAGCCGACCGGGGTCGGATCGAGCTTCCAGTCGCCCGTATGCAGCACGCGCCCGACCTTGGTGGTGATCAGCAGCGCGTTGGATTCCGGTATCGAGTGGGCCATGTTGACCGGCTCGATAGTGAACGGGCCGACGGTGAAGGCGCTGCCCGGCTGCATGATGATCACGTCGACATCGTCGACGATGCCGTCGCCCGCCCGCTTGGCACGCAGCATGGCGGCGGTGAACGGCGTGCAATAGACCGGCTTCTCGAAGCCCGGCCACAGATCGAACACGGCGCCGTAATGGTCCTCGTGGCTGTGGGTGAGGATCAGCGCCAGCACGTCGTCGGCGTTCTCCTCGAGAAATTCCGGATCGGCCATGATCAGCTCGATGCCGGGCAGCGTGTCGTCGCCGAAGGTGACGCCGCAATCGACGACGATCCATTTGCGTGCATTGGCCGGGCCGAAGCCGTATGCCGCCATGTTCATGCCGATCTCGCCGACGCCGCCGAGCGGCACGAAGACGAGTTCATCCCTTTGGTTTCTGGCCATGGGTTTTCTTTCCTTTTTATCGGCACCACGCCGGGCGAACTCTGGTCGCCGGTCGCCCGCCATTGTTGTGGTCAGCTCCGGGCGCTGGCCGTTGCCCCAAAATGCACATCGCCCGCCGTGATCGGAAATCGCGAACCGTTATTGTCGCGAATGATCAACCGTCCGGAGGAGTCGATGGTTTCGAATATTCCGCGCCGCACCACGCCGTCCTGCGTGACGGCGACCGGCGCGCCGATTCCGGCCGCCGAGCGGCGCCATTGATCGAGCACGGCAGCGACGCCGCGCCCGTCGTCCCAAAGCCCGAAGGCTTCCACCCAGGCGTCGGACAGCGCCGCGAAGACGTCCTCCGCCGTGCGCCCGATGCCGAGCGCTTGCAGCGAGGTCGCCGGATATGGCGCGTCCCCGGGCGAAGTGACGATGTTGACGCCAATGCCGACGACGACCGCGCGCTGTCCGCCGGGCGTAACGCTGGCCTCGAGCAGGATGCCGGCAAGCTTGGCGCCGTCCGCCAGCACGTCGTTGGGCCATTTAAGCGCGATGCGCGAATGCCCGTCCATGCCGTCCGCGCCATCGAGGCCGATGCGCAGCGTTCCGCGCGGCAGGAGTGTCGACAGCGCGTGATCGAGCGCGATGCCGGCGACGAAGCCGAGCGTGGCGATGATTTCGGGGGCGGCGTCGGGCACCATCAGGAGACTGGCGGCGAGATTGCCCGGCGTCGAATGCCACGCCCTGCCCCGCCGTCCGCGTCCGCTGGTCTGGTGGAGCGCGGCGAACCAGACCCCGCCAGGATCGCCAGCGGCGGCGGCCGCGAGCGCTTCGCTGTTGGTGGAGCCTATGGCCTCAAAACCCTTCAGCCGGTAGCCGGCCGCCTGAGCCTTCTGGCCGAGCTCAAACGACACCCTAGAACAAGCTGCCCGCTGCCTGCCGGGCAAAGCCGGCCAGCGGGCTGCCGACGGTGAAGTAATAGGTGACCAGCAGGAAGCCGGACAGCGCCATCACCAGGTTGATCTCGGCGGGCACGGCGAGGAATTGGTCGCGCGGCTCGTCGAAATACATCACCTTGACGATGCGCAGATAGTAGAAGGCCGAAACCGCCGAGGCCAGCACGCCGATCACCGCCAGCACGAAGAGCTGCGCCTCGATGGCGGCGAGGAAGACGTGCCATTTGGCGAAGAAGCCGGCGAGCGGCGGCAGGCCGATCAGCGAGAACATCAGGATCGCCAGCGTGGCGGCGACGAAGGGCTGGGTCTTCGCCAGGCCCGACAGGTCCTCGATGGTCTCGACATAGCCGCCGGCATTGCGCAGCGCCAGGATCGAGGCGAACAGCCCCACCGTCATGGTCATGTAGATGGCCATGTAGATGGCGACGCCCTCGACGCCGACCTGGGTGCCCGAGGACAGCCCGACCAGCGCGAAGCCGACATGACCGATGGAGGAATAGGCGATCAGGCGCTTGAGCGAGCGCTGGCCGATGGCGGCGAACGCCGCCAGCACCATGGAGGCGATGGCGAGGAAGATCACGACCTGCTGCCAGTCCGAGGTGATGGGCTGGAAGGTCTCCATCACCAGCCGCACCATCAGCGCCATGGCGGCCACCTTGGGGGCGGTGGCGAAGAAGGCGGTCACCGGGGTCGGCGCGCCCTCATAGACGTCCGGCGTCCACATGTGGAAGGGCACGGCGGAGATCTTGAAGGCGATGCCGGTGAGCAGGAAGACGACGCCGAAGATCAGCCCGATCGAGCGGCCCTCGCTGCCGATCACCGTCAGGATGTCCTGAAGGTTGGTGTGGCCGGTGAAGCCGTAGATCAGCGAGGCGCCATAGAGCAGCATGCCCGAGGACAGCGCGCCGAGCACGAAATATTTCAGCCCCGCCTCGGAGGCGCGCGCATCGTCGCGCTTGATGGCGGCGACGACATAGAGCGCCAGCGATTGCAGCTCGAGCCCGACATAAAGGCTCATCAGATCGTTGGCCGAGACCATGACCATCATGCCCAGCGTCGCGAGCAGGGTCAGGATGGCATATTCGTATTTGTGCACGCCATGCTCGACGGCGTTGGATATGGCGAGCAGCAGCGTGAAGAAGGCGCCGGCCAGCACCAGCAGCTTCATGTAGCGCGCAAAGCCGTCATTGACGAAGACCTCGGTGAACAGCACCCCGTCCGGCGTGACGGCCACGGTCAGCCAGAAGGCGATGGCGAGGGCCAGCAGGGCGCCGCCGAGCACGAGGCCGGAGCGTTCCCTGTTGATGACAACGCCAGCCAGGAGCAGCACGAGCACGGAGGCCGCGATGAAGATTTCGGCATAGGCCGGGGCGAGGCTGGCGAAAGAGACGATCTCCATCGAGACCTCCTAATTGACCGCGGCCGCGACGAGCGGCTCGGCCGCGCCGGTGGCGGCGGCATAGTGGGCGGCAAGGGCATCGACCGCGGCGGCCGTGGTGTCGAGGATCGGCGCGGGGTAGAAGCCGAACGCAACGATCAGGACGATCAGCGGATAGAGCACCAGCTTCTCGCGCAGCGACAGATCGAGGATGCCGCGCAGCGATTCCTTGGTCAGCGCGCCGAAGATGATGCGGCGATAGAGCCACAGCGCGTAGCCGGCCGACAGGATCAGCCCGAAGGCGGCGCCGAACGCCACCCAGGTGTTGACCTGGAAGGCACCGAGCATGGTGAGGAACTCGCCCACGAAGCCCGAGGTGCCCGGCAGGCCGACATTGGCCATGGTGAAGACCATGAAGGCGAAGGCGTAGCGCGGCATGCGCTCGACGAGGCCGCCATAGGCGGTGATGTCGCGCGTGTGCATGCGGTCGTAGATGACGCCGACCGAGAAGAACAGCGCCCCCGAGACCAAGCCGTGCGAGAGCATCTGGAAGACGGCGCCCTGTAGCCCGAGCGCGTTGCCCGCAAAGATGCCCATGGTCACGAAGCCCATATGGGCGACCGAGGAGTAGGCAATCAGCTTCTTCATGTCGGTCTGCACCAGCGCCACCAACGAGGTGATGACGATGGCGCACACGGACAGCAGGAAGACGAAATTGGCGAACAGGGCCGAAGCGTCGGGGAACATCGGCAGCGAGAAACGGATGAAGCCGTAGCCGCCGAGCTTGAGCAGGATGGCGGCGAGGATCACCGAGCCGGCGGTAGGCGCCTCGACGTGGGCTTCGGGCAGCCAGCGGTGGAACGGCCACATCGGCATCTTCACCGCGAAGGAGGCGAAGAAGGCGAGCCACAGCCAGGTCTGCATCGAGGCCGGGAAGTCGTGGTTCAGCAGCCAGGCGATGTCGGTGGTGCCGGCGTTCCAGTACATCGCCATGATGGCGAGCAGCATCAGCACCGAGCCGGTGAAGGTGTAAAAGAAGAACTTGTAGCTCGCCTGGATGCGGCGCTTGCCGCCCCAGATGCCGATGATGAGGAACATCGGCAAAAGCGTGCCCTCGAAGAACACGTAGAACAGGGCGAGGTCGAGCGTGGTGAACACGCCGATCATCAGCGTTTCGAGCACGAGGAACACGATCATGTATTCGCGCACGCGGAAATCGACCGAGTCCCAGCTCGACAGCACGACGAGCGGCATCAGCGCCGCCGAGAGCACGACGAACAGCACCGAGATGCCGTCGACGCCGACGCGGTAACCGATGCTGTCGCCGATCCAGTCGATGTTGACGACGAACTGGAAACCCGGGTCGGCCGGGTCAAAGGCCGCCCACAGCCATAGCGACAGGCCGAAGGTGACCAGCGTCGTCACCAGCGCGATCCAGCGCACGAGATCGACGGCGCGCTGGTCGCGGCCGGGCAGGATGAGGGCCAGCACCGCCCCGACCAGGGGCAGGAAGGTGACGACCGTCAGGATGGAATTGTCGAAGGTCATCAGAGCAGGCCCCCGGCAGTCAGCGCCCAGGTGAGGATCGCCGCCACCCCGATCAGCATGGCGAAGGCGTAGTGATAGACATAGCCCGATTGCAGGCGCACGACCCAGGCGGTGACGTTCTGCACCCGCCGGCCGAGGCCCTCGGTGAGCTTGCCGTCGATCAGCCAGTCATCGAAGCCGCGCCAGAAGGCCTCGCCGATCCACATCGCCGGCTTGACGAAGATGCGGTCGTAGAGCTCGTCGAAATACCACTTGTTGAGCAGGAACTTGTAGAGCCCCGGATTGCGCTCGGCCAGCCGCGCGGGGGTCTCGGGCGAGCGGATATACATGTACCAGGCGGTGACGAAGCCGATGATCATGGCGATGGTGGCCGACCACTTGACCCAGAGCGGCACATGGTGCGCCGCGTCGATGATCTCGGCGCCGACCACGATCGAGCCGGCGAAGAAGTGCGCGACATGCTCGGTCTCGTGGAAGAACATCGAATAGAACACCACGCCCGACAGCACCGCGCCGATGGCGAGCAGATAGAGCGGGATCATCATCACCGGCGGCGATTCATGGGCATTGTCATAGGCGCTGCCGTGATGACCGGCGTCGATCGGCTCGTGATGCGTCTCGGGGGCGGCATGGGCCGGGTCGGGATGCGCCGTCTCGGCGTGCTGGGCGTCGCGCGGCGAGCCGTGGAAGGTGAGGTGGATCAGGCGCCAGGAATAAAAGCTGGTCATCAGCGCCGCCGCCACCAGCAGCCAGAAGGCGAAGCTGCCCAGCGTGCCGCCGAAGGCGAAGGCGCTCTCGATGATGGCGTCCTTGGAGAAGAAGCCGGCGAAACCGATGCTGGTGCCCGGGATGCCGACGCCGGTCAGGGCGAGCGTGCCGATCAGCATCATGGCGTAGGTCACGGGGATCTTGTGGCGCAGGCCGCCCATGTTGCGCATGTCCTGCTCGTGATGCATGGCGTGGATCACCGAGCCGGCGCCGAGGAACAGCAGGGCCTTGAAGAAGGCGTGCGTGAACAGGTGGAAGATGCCGGCCGAATAGGCGCCGACGCCGAGCGCGACGAACATGTAGCCGAGCTGCGAACAGGTCGAATAGGCGATGACGCGCTTGATGTCGTTCTGCACCAGCCCGACCGTCGCCGCGAAGAAGGCGGTGATGGCGCCGATGACGACGACGACGGAGAGCGCGAAGGGCGCGGTCTCGAACATGGGCGACAGGCGCGCCACCATGAACACGCCGGCGGTCACCATGGTCGCGGCGTGGATCAGGGCGGAGACCGGGGTCGGGCCCTCCATGGCGTCGGGCAGCCAGGTGTGCAGCAGGAACTGCGCCGACTTGCCCATGGCGCCCATGAACAGCAGCAGGCAGATCACCGTCATGGCGTCGAGCTGCCAGGACAGGAACTGGATCACCGGCATCTCGTCGCCGAAGCCGGCGAGGTTGCTGAAGGCGCCGTCGAAGGTGATGTCGCCCAGCACCATGAAGCTGCCGAAAATGCCGAGCGCGAAGCCGAAATCGCCGACGCGGTTGACGACGAAAGCCTTCATGGCGGCGGCATTGGCCGAGGGGCGAGTGTACCAGAAGCCGATCAGCAGATAGGAGGCGAGGCCCACCCCTTCCCAGCCGAAGAACATCTGCAGGAAGTTGTCGGCGGTCACCAGCATCAGCATGGCGAAGGTGAACAGCGACAGATAGGCGAAGAAGCGCGAGCGATGCGGATCCTCGCTCATATAGCCGATCGAATAGAGGTGGACGAGGCTCGACACCGAGGTCACGACCACCAGCATCACCGCAGTCAGCGTGTCGACGCGCAGGATCCAGCGCAGATCCATGTCGCCGACCTGGATCCAGCGCATCACCTCGACCTTGAGCACGGCGCCATGACTGACGGGGTCGACGACCGCCCCGACCAGCCCGTCGCCGAAGGCCACGGGGATGAAGACCACCCAGCTCAGCACCGCCGAGACGATCAGCAGGCCCGTGGTGATGAGCTCGCTCGGCCGATGGCCGATGGAGCGGCCCAGGAAGCCGGCAATGAGCGCCCCGATGAGGGGCAGGAAGACAATCGCCTGGATCATCGTGAAGCTCAGCCCTTCATCATGTTTACGTCATCGACGGCGATGGTGCCGCGATTGCGGAAGAAGACGACGAGGATGGCGAGCCCGATGGCCGCCTCGGCCGCCGCGACCGTCAGGATCATCAGCGCGAAGATCTGGCCCTGCAGATCGCCGTGCTCGGCCGAGAACGCCACCAGGTTCAGATTGACGGCGAGCAGGATGAGCTCGACCGACATCAGGATGACGATGACGTTCTTGCGGTTGAGAAAGATGCCGAAGACGCCGAGCGTGAACAGAATGGCGGCGACGGTCAGGTAGTGACCGAGCCCGATACCCAAGCCCATGTTAATCCCCTTACAGTCCCTGCCCGCTCTTGACCTTCACCGTGCGCACGGTCTCTTTCGCGCGCCGGCCAACCTGTGTCGCCGGATCCTGGCGCTTGACGTTGCCCTTGTGGCGCAGCGTCAGCACGATGGCCCCGATCATCGCCACCAGCAGCACGGCGCCCGCCCCCTGGAACAGGAAGACGTAGTCCGTATAGAGGATCAGGCCGATCTGGCGCGTATTGTCCATCGCCTCGTTGATCGGGAACACCTGCGTTCCCGCCACGTCCGGCGCGACCACGAAGGTGCCCGCCACCAGCAGCAGCTCGAGCAGCAGCACCAGCCCGACGACGAAGCCGATGGGCGCATATTGCAAAAGCCCCTGGCGCATCTGGCGATAGTCGACGTCGAGCATCATGACGACGAACAGGAACAGCACCGCCACGGCGCCGACATAGACCACCACCAGGATCAGCGCCAGGAACTCGGCCCCGGCCAGCATGAACAGCCCCGCCGCGTTGACGAAGGCGAGGATGAGGAACAGCACGGCGTGCACGGGATTGCGCGCCGAGATGACCATCAGCGCCGACGCCACCGCGATGGCCGAGAACAGATAGAAGAAAAAGAGCGGCAGCGTCATCTGTCAGCCTTCAGCGATAGGGCGCGTCGGCGGCGAGGTTCGCCGCGATCTCGCGCTCCCAGCGATCGCCATTGGCAAGCAGCTTCTCCTTGGAGAAGTACAGCTCCTCGCGCGTTTCTGTGGCGAACTCGAAATTCGGACCCTCGACGATGGCGTCGACCGGGCAGGCTTCCTGGCAGAAGCCGCAATAGATGCACTTCACCATGTCGATGTCGTAGCGCACTGTGCGGCGGGTGCCGTCGTTCTGGCGCGGGCCGGCCTCGATGGTGATGGCCTGCGCCGGACAGATGGCCTCGCACAGCTTGCACGCGATGCAGCGCTCCTCGCCGTTGGGATAGCGGCGCAGCGCATGCTCGCCGCGGAAGCGCGGGCTGACCGGCCCCTTCTCGAAGGGGTAGTTGATGGTCGGCTTGGGCGAGAAGAAATAGCGCAGCCCGAGGAAGAAGGCGGCGACGAACTCGCGCAGCAGCAGGGAATCGAGAAACTGGATGGCGCGCATCAGGCAAATCCTCCGTGCCAGCCCCAGCCCGTGAATTTCAGGACGAAGGCGACGACGACGATCATGAAGAGCGAGATGGGCAGGAACACCTTCCAGCCGAGCCGCATCAACTGGTCGTAGCGGTAGCGCGGCACGATCGCCTTGGTCATGGCGAACATGAAGAACACCGCCGACAGCTTGAGCACGAACCAGAACACGCCCGGCAGCCAGTTGAACGGGGGCAGGTCGATCGGCGCCGCCCAGCCCCCGAGGAACAGGATGGTGGTCATGGCGCACATGAGCAGGATCGACACATATTCGCCGAGCATGAACATCATGTACTGGGTCGAGGAATATTCGACCATGAAGCCGGCCACGAGCTCGGATTCGCCCTCGGGCAGGTCGAAGGGCGGGCGGTTGGTCTCGGCCAGCGCCGAGATGAAGAAGATGACGAAGGTCGGGAACAGCGGCAGCCAGAACCAGTTGAGGAAGGACAGCCACGGCACGCCGAGCATGTGGGCGAGCCCCATCTCCTGCTGGGCGAGAACGATGTGGGTCAGGTTCAGCGAGCCGACGCAGAGCAGCACGGTGACGATGACGAAGCCGATCGAGACCTCGTAGCTCACCATCTGCGCCGCCGAGCGCAGCGCGCCGAGGAACGGGTATTTCGAGTTCGACGCCCAGCCGGCCATGATCACGCCATAGACCCCGAGCGAGGAGATGGCGAAGATGTAGAGCACGCCGACATTGATGTCGGCCAGCGCCCAGCCGAAGTCGAGCGGGATGACCGCCCAGGCCGACAGCGCCAGCAGCACGGTGACGAGCGGGGCGAGCAGGAAGACGATCTTGTCGGCGCCGGCCGGAATGATCGGCTCCTTGAGGACGAACTTCAAAAGGTCGGCGAAGGATTGCAGCAGGCCGAACGGGCCGACCACGTTGGGGCCGCGCCTGATCTGCACCGCCGCCCAGACCTTGCGGTCGGCCAGCAGCACGAAGGCGGTGAACAGCAGCAGCCCGACGAGCAGGGCCAGCGCCTTGTAGACGAAGCCCACCTGCGTGCCGCCGAGAAAGGGCAGGCCGAGCAGGTAATCGAGCGCGGTCAGCAAACCGTCCATCAGTCTCCCCTACTCCGCTGCCTGGCGCAGGCCATCGGCGAGCGCCGCGCATTCACCCATCGTGGCCGAAGCCCGCGCGATCGGGTTGGTCAGGTAAAAATCGCCCACCAGCGAACGCAGGGGGCCGGTTGCGCCCGAAACCTTCGCCCCGGCCAGATTCGCAAGGCTGGCGGCGGGTTGGGTCTCGATCTCGTCGATGCGCGCGAGATGCGGATACTCCGCATGGATGGCCGAACGCAAGGCCGCCAGCGAATTGAAGGGCAGCGGCTTGCCGATCACCGAGGACAGCGCGCGGATGATGGCCCAGTCCTCCTTGGCCTCGCCGGGCGGGAACACGGCCCGGGTCGTCATCTGCACGCGCCCTTCGGTGTTCACATAGGTCGCCGATTTCTCGGTATAGGCGGCGCCGGGCAGAATCACGTCGGCGCGGTGGGCGCCGGCATCGCCATGGCTGCCGATATAGACGACGAAACCCTTGCCCATGGCGGACATGTCGTATTCGTCGGCCCCGAGAAGGAACAGCACGTCCAGCTCGCCCTTGCCGGCCAGCGCGATCTGGTCGGCCGAGCACACGCCGCCGTCATGCGGCACGAAGCCGATATCGAGCCCGCCGACCCGGCTCGCCGCCGAATGCAGCAGGGCGAAGCCGTTCCAATTTTCGGCGAGATTCGGGCTCATGGCGGCGATGCGGGCGGCCAGCGCCAGCACGTCGCGGCCGGGCTGCTTGCCGAAACCGGCATGCGACACCGCGCCTTCGCCGACGATGATCACCGGGTTGGTCGCCTTGGCGAGGATTTCGCCGAAGCTGCCCTTGCCGGCCGCCAGATCGGCAAGCGTCGCGATGCCGTCGCCGAGATAGTCGTAGCCGTAGGTCAGGTCGGCGCGTTCGCCGATCACCCCGATGGGGATGTTCTTCGCCCGCCAGGTCTTGCGGATGCGGGCGTTGACGAGGGCGGCTTCCTTGCGCGGATTGGCGCCCACGATCAGGATGGCGTCCGCCTCTTCGATGCCGGCGATGGTGGGGTTGAAGATATAGGCTCCACGGGGCAGGCCCGGGTCGATGCCCGACATGGCCGGGCGCACATCGGTCATGCCCGAGCCGAGCGAGGCCAAGAGCGCCTTGAGCGCATACATCTCCTCGACCCCGGCCAGGTCGCCGGCGATGGCGCCCACCTTGCTGCCGGCCTTCTTGAGGCGCGCGGCGACGGCGGCGAAGGCCTCGTCCCAGCTCGCGGCCTGCAACTTGCCGGCCTTGCGCACATAGGGCCTGTCGAGGCGCTGCGAGCGCAGTCCGTCCCATACGAAGCGCGTCTTGTCCGAGATCCATTCCTCGTTGATGGCCTCGTTGATGCGCGGCAGGATGCGCATCACCTCGCGCCCGCGGCTGTCGACGCGGATGGCCGAGCCGAGGGCGTCCATCACGTCGATGGTCTCGGTCTTGTTCAGCTCCCAGGGCCGCGCCTGGAAGGCGTAGGGCTTGGAAGTCAGCGCGCCAACAGGGCACAGATCGATGACGTTGCCCTGCAATTCGCTGGTCAGCGCCTTTTCCAGATAGGTGGTGATCTCCATGTCCTCGCCGCGCCCGGTGGCGCCGAGCTCGGACACGCCCGCCACCTCGGTGGTGAAGCGCACGCAGCGGGTGCACTGGATGCAGCGGGTCATCACCGTCTTGACCAGCGGACCCATATATTTGTCCTCGACGGCGCGCTTGTTCTCGTAAAAGCGCGAGCCGGAGACGCCATAGGCCATGGCCTGGTCCTGCAG
>JAEWHZ010000185.1 GCA_023387585.1 Pseudomonadota bacterium | reverse complement strand
GGAATGCGCCGATGAAGGCCCCGACAACGGACCAGTTGCGCGATCGCATCGATTCCGGCCGCACCGGCGAGAAGGTCGCTTTCCCCGATCCGGCCGCCGCCCCGTTGGGCACCGATGCCGAGGCGGGTGGCGCGCCGCCGACCGGGGCCGAGCGGCGCCTCGCCGAAGCGGCCGACCCCGTGGCGCCCGCCCCGCCCCCGCGCATCGGCCTCTTTCCCCATCTGCTGGCCACGGGCCTTGCCGGCCTGGCGCTGATCGTGTTGGTGCTGCTGGCCCGGATCGGCGGATAGGCTGGAGCGTTTCCAGCAAAAGTGCGAAGCGGTTTTGCGGTTCGGAAACGCGACAAAACAAAGACTTAGAGCTCTTGTTCTGATTCAATCAGAACAAGAAAGTCTCTAAGCTACGCCATCGCCTCGAGCAGTTCCGCGCTCGTGCAGGTGATCAGCTGGAACTGGAAGCGGCTGCGATAGATTTCCAGGATGGCGTCATGCGTCGCATCGGCCGAGCCGAACAGCGCATCCGTCGGCAGCACCACGCGATAGCCCAGATCCATGCCGCCCAGCACCGTCGCGAGGACGCACACATCGGTCTCGCCACCGCTGACGATCAGCGTTTCGATGCCGTCCGCCTGCAGGGCCCGGTTGAGCCGACCGCCGAGCCAGGGCGAATAGCCTTGCTTGTCGAACACCCGGGCCGGCGGCACGTAGCGCGCCAGCGCCGGCACCAGCTCGAGCAGGAAGGGGTCGGCCCGCCCGCGCGTCATCCCGGCCCAATGGGCGTAATAGGCCCGCCAGGCGCCCACCGCCGCCTCGGGGCTGTCGGGGGTGATGAAACGGGTGAACACGGTGCGCCCCGGCGCCCGCTCGACCAGCGCCTCGATCGCCGGCAGCGTCCGGCTCAGCCAGGGCGCGTGCCATTCGGTGTCCTCGGAAAAGATCGACTGCATGTCGACGCACAGATGCGCCCAGCGCCCCTCGGCCAGCAAGGCGCCCATATCGGCCCGCTCCGGCCGGTCGCCGGGCGCTGCCCCGGAAGACATCGCATATCTCGCCATCGCCGCCTCCCTCGCCGCTGTGGCAACGTGCCCTTGCCGCCCCGGTTCCAGCCGCGCTCAACCCGTCGAGCCGCGCAGGACCAGCTCGGCCCCGATGGTCACCTCGCGCGAGGCGCTGGACGGATCGTCGATGAAGCCGCCCAGCATGTCGGCCGCCGCGTCGATCATCGCCGCCACCGGCTGGCGCACCGAGGTCAGGTCGTAGGCAGCCCCGGCGGCCAGCGGAATGTCGTCGAACCCGGCGACCATCAGCTCCGCCGGCACCGAAAGCCCGAACTCGCCCCGCGCCACGTCGAGCACCGCCATCGCCATCAGGTCGTTGCCGCAGAAAATCGCGTCCGGCCGGTTCTCCCCGCCCAGCAGCGCCCGCGCCGCCTCGAGCCCCCCGCCATAGACGAAATCGCCCGCGACCACCCCGGCCAGCACCTGCCCGCGCTCGGCCAGTCCCTGGCGGAACCCCGCCTCGCGCGCGCGGCTCGAATTCGAATCCGGGTGCCCCGCGACATAGGCGAAGCGTTTCGCGCCCCGGTCCGCCATGTGATGGGCGAGCCGGCGCGAGACCTCGAAATTGTCGGCCGTCACCGCCCCCACCGGCGCCGGCCCCTGCACCGGGCCGATGCGCTCCGTGCCGGCGCTGAACAGCACCACCATCGGCACGCCGTGCTGGCGATAGCGCGCCGTCGCATGCGGCGACAGATCGTTGGTCAGGAACATGCAGCCATCGACCCGGTATTCGATCATGCTGGGCAGCGCGCGCTGCAGATCGCTTTCGGCATCGCCCGAATAGATGAAGGCCTTGCGCCCGTCGCGCTGCAGCCGGCGCGACAGGGTTTCGAGCGCCATGGCGAGGAAGGGATTGTCGAGCCCGCCGGTCACCACGCCGATAATGCCGCTGCGCCGCGTGATCATGCCGCGCACCAGCGCGTTGCGATGATAGCCCAGCGCCTGCGCCGCCTCGAGCACCTTGGCCCGCGTCTCGGGCGACACGCTGGCGCCCTCGGTCAGGGTGCGCGACACCGCCGAGCGCGACACCCCGGCCAGCCGCGCCACGTCAAGCGCGGTCGCCCGGCGCGGTGGCGGCGCCGGCGTCTTGCGCGCCCGGCTCATGCCGCCTCGATCGCTCCGGTGATCAGCCCGGTGACTTCTTCCGGCGAGCTCAGCGTCAGCGCCTTGTCGGCCACCTTGCGCCCGCGCCGCAGCACGACCACCCGGTCGGCCACCCCGAACACGTCCGGCATGCGGTGGCTGATCAGCATCACCGCCACCCCGCGTTCGCGCAGCCGCCGGATCAGGTCGAGCACCTCGGCCACCTGGCGCACGCTGATCGCCGCGGTCGGCTCGTCCATGATGACGAGCCGCGCATCCGACAGCCGCGTACGCGCGATGGCCACCGCCTGGCGCTGGCCGCCCGACATCGAGCGCACCAGATCGCGCGGCCGCGTCTCGGATTTGAGCTCGGCGAACAGTTCGGCCGCCCGCCTGGCCATGGCCTTGTAGTCGAGCACCTTGAACGGGCCGGCCCCGCGCGTCAGCTCGCGCCCCAGGAACACGTTGTCGGCGGCGGTGAGGTTGTCGCACAGCGCCAGGTCCTGGTGCACCACCTCGATGCCGCGCGCCCGCGCCTCGGCGCTGTTGGTATGCCGCACCACCGTGCCGGCGAAGGCCATCATGCCCTCGGTGAGCGGGAAATTGCCGGCGATGATCCTGACCAGCGTCGACTTGCCGGCGCCGTTGTCGCCCATCAGCCCCACCACCTCGCCGGGCGCGATGGACAGGCTCACATCCTCCAGCGCATGGATGCCGCCGAA
>JAEWHZ010000074.1 GCA_023387585.1 Pseudomonadota bacterium | reverse complement strand
GCAGGCACTGGGCGATTTCCTCCGGCGTCGGCTCGCGATTGCCGGGCGGGCGCCAGGGCACGGTGTTGACGATGTAGAAATTGCTGCGGTCGAGCCCGATGGCGCCGAGCATGCGGTCGAGCAACTGGCCCGAGCGTCCGACAAAGGGCTTGCCGACGCGGTCTTCCTCGGCGCCGGGTGCTTCGCCGATCAGCATGATCTTCGCTTGCGGGTTGCCGTCGGAAAAGACGAGCTGGGTGGCGCGGAACTTCAGCTGGCACCCGTCATAGGCTTCGAGCAGGGTTCTGAGCTCTTCGAGCGAGCTCGCCGATGCGGCCAGCGCCCGCGCCTCGGCCGGATCGCCGCCCATGCGCAGCGCCGCCTCGGGCGCCGGGGGAACCGCCTGTTGCGGGCGCGGCACCGGCGTGACGGGCGCCGGCCGGCGCGACAGCCGGTCGATCGGCTGTTCGGCGATGGCGAGATCGACGCCCGCCTCGCGATACCATTCGAGAAGCGCGACGAGCTCGGCGGTGCTCATCTGGTCGGGTGCGGCCATGGGCGCGCCCTTAGCACGTCGCACGGGGCGGCGTCAGCAGCTCTCGCCATCCCGTCCGCCGTTCTGCTAGTGAACACAAGCAGGTCTGGAGGAGAAATGGCGCCACAGGGCGCGCGCGAGCGCATCGACACCGACATCCTCGTCGTCGGCGCCGGCCCTTCCGGCCTCGCCGCCGCCATCCGCCTGCGCCAGCGCCACCCCGGGCTATCGGTGACCGTGATCGAGAAATCGGCCGCGATCGGCGGGCATATCCTGTCGGGCGCGGTGATGGACCCGACGGGGCTCGACGCGCTGCTGCCCGACTGGCGGCTGGAAGGGGCGCCGACCGGGCCGGAGGTGACGCGCGACACCTATCACTACCTCACCGCGAACGGCGATTTCGCCGTGCCCCAATTCCTGCTGCCGCCGCAGATGCGCACAAGGGGCGCGATGATCGTCTCGCTCGGCGCGCTGTGCCGCTGGCTGGCGGACAGGGCGACAGCGCTCGGCGTCGACATCTATCCCGCGACGGCCGCCATCGACCTGCTCGATGTGGAAAACGGCGCGGTCGGCGGCGTCATCACCGGCGATCTCGGGCGCGGCCGCGACGGCAGGGAAAAGCCGGGCTTCGCCGCCGGCATCGCGCTCGGCGCCCGCTATACGCTGATCGCCGAGGGCGCGCGCGGCTCGCTGGCCCGCGATGCCATCGCCCGCTTCGGGCTCGACGCCGACCGGTCGCCGCAGACATACGGGCTCGGCATCAAGGAGATCTGGCGCATCGCCCCCGAGCGCCACGAGGCGGGGCGCGTCGACCACTATCTCGGCTTTCCGCTCGACAACGCCACCGGCGGCGGCGGCTTTTCCTATCACGCCGGCGAAAACCGCCTCTATCTCGGTCTGGTGGTGCATCTCGACTATCGCGACCCCACCCTGTCGCCCTTCGACGAGTTCCAGCGTTTCAAGACCCATCCTTCGATCGCCCCGCTGCTCGAAGGCGCCGAGCGCGAGGCCTATGGCGCCCGCGTGCTGGCGACCGGCGGGTTGCAGGCCCTGCCGCGGCTCGCCTTCCCGGGCGGCGCCCTGATCGGCTGCGCCGCCGGCTTCATGAACGCCGCGCGCCTCAAGGCGATCCACAACGCCATATTGTCCGGCATCGCCGCTGCCGACGCGGCGGGCGAGGCGGTGGAGGCCGGACGCGCCCACGATCTGATCGCCGAACTCGAGCCGAAAGTGCTGGCCACCGGGATCGGCGCCGAGCTCGAACGGGTGCGCAACACCAAGCCGCTCTGGTCGCGCTTCGGCACGCTGTTCGGCGCGGCGCTGGCCGGGCTCGACATGTGGCTCATCGCGCTGCTGCGCCTGTCGCCCTTCGGCACGCTGCGCTGGAAGAAATCCGACCGCGAGCGCCTGCGTCCCATCGTCGATGTGACCCCGCGTCGCTACGAGCGCCCCGACGGCATCACCCGCTTCGACCGGGCCGCCTCGGTCCATCTCGCCGGTCTCGTTCATGTTGACGATCAGCCCGTTCATCTTCGTCTGGGAAATCCCGGAATTCCGGTCACCGAAACCCTTCCGCGCTATGGTGAGCCGGCCCCTCTCTACTGTCCCGCCGGGGTCTACGAGCTGTCCGAAGAGGCCGGTTCCCCGGTGTTCCGCATCCACCCCGCCAACTGCGTCCATTGTAAAACCTGCGATATCAAGGACCCGGCCGCCAACATCACCTGGGTCCCTCCCGAAGCCGGCTCCGGCCCCGACTACGCGCTGATGTGATGACTGCCCTAGCGACGCGGCGCTTGCGGGCCGGCCGTAAAAGCGACAATCTTGACGCGGAAACTCGTTCAGAATGGGCACTTGTCCAAGGTTTTCTGAACATTACAGAGCAAAGAGACACAGGTTCCGTGATCAGCCGAATCGCCTGCCTTCTGCGTCCGCTGGCCGTCAGCGCCGCATTGGCCCTGACCGTTGCGGGCCTTGCCGCCCAGCCCCTCACCCGCATGGTGCAGCCGAGCATTTCCGGCGCCTATATCGCCGGCCAGCAGGCGCTGACCGAGCTCAACACCGCCGAGGCGGCGCGCTATTTCATGGCGGCGGCCTCGCAGGACTGGGACGATGCGGTGCTCGTCGAGCGCGCCTTTGTCGGCTATGCGATCGACGGCCAGATCGGCCGCGCCGCCGAGGTGGCCAAGCACCTGCTCACGCTCGACCCGCGCAACGGGCTGGCGCGCATCGTGGTCGCGACCGAGGCGGTCAAGGAGCGCCGCTATGCCGCCGCCGCCGGCATGCTCGCCAATCTCGGACGGGACAATTTCACCGCCATCACCGGCACCATATTGCGCGCCTGGGCGCTGGTCGGCGACGGCAGGGCCGCCGATGCGGACGCGCTGCTGGTCGATCTCGGCCGCGACGGGCTCGAGGATTTCCTCGTCTTCCACCGCGCCCT
>JAEWHZ010000175.1 GCA_023387585.1 Pseudomonadota bacterium | reverse complement strand
GCTATCGCGAAAGCTTCGATGCCGATACGAGCTGCCGCACCGAGGCGCAGAGCGGGCGCATCGCCTCTTCCGGCGGCGAGGACGGCAATTCGCGCTCCGTCGCCACCTATAATGGCGAGAGCTTTCCTTTGCCGCTGCGCGATCCGCGCCGCACCGGCCAGGCGCCGGTGGCCGTGGCCGAGCTCGAGCCGAGCAATTTCGTCTCCGACATCCCCCTGCCCCGCCGCCGCCCCGCCGGCCCCGGCGAAGCGCCGAGCGCGCAGCCGGTGACGCCGCGCGACACCACCGCCGACATGCGGCTGGTCCAGTTCGGCGATCGCGTGGTCAGGGTAGTCGGGCCAGACACGCCCTACGCCCGATCAGCGGCAGGAGGGACTTGAGCTCCGGCCCGTCCGGCCGCCCGGTCAGCGCCAGCCGCAGCGGCATGAACAATGCGCGCCCCTTGCGCCCCGTCGCCGCCTTGACCGCATCGGTCCAAAGCTGCCACGTCGCCTCGTCCCACGGCTCCTCCGGCAGCAATTCGCGCGAAGCGACGAGGAAATCGCGATCCTCGTCCGCGATCACCGGCGTGATCTCGCCCGACACCACCGCCGCCCATTCCCCGATCTGCGGCAGGCGCGCAATGTTGCCGCGCAGCGCCAGCCACAATTCTTCGCTGTCGATGCCATATGCCGCCAGCCGCTCCGCCAGCGCCGAAAAATCCGTCTGGTGCAGGATGCGCGCGTTGAGGCTGTCGAGCTCGGCCGGATCGAACCGCGCCGGCCCGTGCGAGATCGCCGACAGTTCCAGCTTGTCCGCTATGGCGCCAAGATCGGCATAGGGCTCCAGCGGCAGGCTGGTGCCGGTGAGCGTCGCGGCGATAGCGACAGCCATGGGCTCGTAACCCGCTTCGCGCAATTCGGCGATGCTGAGCGAGCCGATGCGCTTCGACAGCCCCTGCCCCTCGGCATCGGTCAGCAGGTTATGGTGCGCGAACACCGGCACCGCGCCGCCCAGCGCCTCGAAAATCTCGATCTGCGTGCCGGTGTTGGACACATGGTCCTCGCCGCGGATCACATGAGTGATGCCCATGTCGATATCGTCGACCACCGAGGGCAGCGTATAAAGAAAGCTGCCGTCCTCGCGCACCAGCACCGGATCGGACATCGAGGCGGTGTTGACCGTCTGCTCGCCTCGGATCAAATCGTCGAAGCTCACCGCGCGCCCATCCAGCCTGAAGCGCCAATGCGGCCGCCTGCCCTCGGCCTCGAGCCGCTGCCGATCTTCCTCGCTCAGCGACAGCGCCGCGCGATCGTAGATCGGCGGGCGGCCCATCGCCCGCGCCCGGCGGCGCTTGCGCTCGAGCTCGTCCGCGGTCTCGTAGCACGGATAGAGCCGGCCGGCCTCGGTCAGGCGAAGCTGCGCCTCGCGATAGAGTTCCGTGCGCTCGGACTGGCGCTCCACCCGGTCGGGCACCACGCCGAGCCAGGCGAGGTCCTCGGCGATGGTGTCGGCGAATTCGCGCGTCGAGCGCGCCGTGTCGGTGTCGTCATAGCGCAGCACATAGGTGCCGCCATGGCGCTTGGCGAAAAACCAGTTGAGCAGCGCCGGACGCAGATTTCCGAGATGGATGCGCCCCGTCGGCGAGGGCGCCCAGCGCACGGTGACGCTCATGATCCCGAACCGTCGCGATAGCCGTTGGTGATCGGATATTTGCGCCCGAGCCCGAACGCCTTCTTCGTCAGCTTCACCCCCGGCGCCGACTGGCGGCGCTTGTATTCGGCGATATAGATCAGGTGCTCGATGCGCTTGACCAGCGCGCGCTCATGCCCCAGCGCCATCACCTGTTCGACCGAGCGCTCCTCCTCCACCAGAGCCGTAAGGATTTCGTCGAGCACCGGATAGGGCGGCAGGCTGTCCTGGTCGGTCTGGTTCTCGCGCAGCTCGGCGCTCGGCGCCTTGTCGATGATGGTGTCCGGAATGACGGTTCCCTCCGGCCCCAGGGCACCCTCCGGCAGATTCCCGTTGCGCCAGCGGGCCAGCCGGTAGACATCCATCTTCAGCATGTCCTTGATCGGGTTGAAGCCGCCATTCATGTCGCCATAGATGGTGGCATAGCCCACGGCCATCTCCGATTTGTTGCCCGTGGTCAGCAGCATGGCGCCGGTCTTGTTCGACAGCGCCATCAGCATCACCCCGCGCATGCGCGACTGAAGGTTTTCCTCGGTCACGTCGGGCTCGCGGTTGCCGAACAGCGGCGTCAGCTCGGCCAGTGCCCCGTCGACGGCGCCGCCTATGGGGATGACCTCATAGGAAACGCCGAGATGCTCGGCGCAGGCGCGCGCATCGGCGAGGCTCGCCGGGGTGGTGTAGCGATAGGGCAGCATGATGCAGCTGACCCGCTCGGGCCCGAAGGCGTCGACCGCCAGCGCCGCCACCATGGCGCTATCGATGCCGCCCGACAACCCGAGCAGCACCGAGCGGAACCCGTTCTTTTCCACATAGTCGCGCAGGCCGAGCACGCAGGCCTGCCACACCGCCTCCTCGGGGCTCGGCAGCGGCGTCACATGACCGTCGGCGCAGGTCCAGCCGGACGGCCCGTTCCGCCAGTCGCTGACGATCAGGTCCTCGGCGAAGGATTTGCCCTGCAACACCACGCGCCCGCCCGGCTCGATGGCGAAGGAAGCGCCGTCGAACACCAGTTCGTCCTGCCCGCCGACCTGGTTGAGATATAGCATGGGCACGCCGTCCTCGGCCACCCGGTCGCGCACCAGCCGCATGCGCACCGACTGCTTGTCGCGCCAATAGGGCGAGCCGTTGGGGCACAGCAGCAGCTCGGCGCCGCGCTGCACCAGATTGGCGCAGACCCAGGAATGCCAGATGTCCTCGCAGATCGGGATGCCGATCATGACGCCCTTGATCTCCACCGGCTCGGGCAGCGTGCCGGCGGTGAAATAGCGCTGCTCGTAGAAGACGTCGGTAGTGGGCAACTCGCGCTTGATGCGGGTGGCGACGATCTCGCCGTTCTCGATCACCAGCACCGCATTGCGCAGCGCCCCGGTCTCCTGCCAGATCGAGGGCAGGATCACGCTGACGCTGCTATCGCGCGTTTCGGCGGCGAACTGGCGGGCGGCGGCGATCGCGTCCTCGACGAAGCGCGGCTTGAACAGCAGGTCCTCCGGGAAATAGCCGGTGAGGAACAATTCGGAGAACATGAGGATATCGACCTCGGCCTCCGCCGCCTGGCGCAGGGCCGCGCGGGCGAGATCGAGATTGTGTGACAGTGCGCCCACGATGGGGTTGAGCTGCGCGAGCGCGATACGAAGACGATCGGTCAAACTGAACTGCCTGCCTTGAACACGACGCCTCTTGGCGCCGGGCCGAGGCGGCGCAGACTTACAGCATCGGACCGAAAAGTGCGAAGCGGTTTTCGGATGAATCCGATGCGCCCCATCGACTCGGCAAGCGCGGCGGTGGGCCCGCCCTCAGAAGCGCCCGGTCAGCTCCACCAGCGCACCGTAGCGGAACAGGGAAGCCCATTGGCTGGCCATGACGTAACCTTGTTCGCCTGTAGTGTGGTCTGTCGCCCCTCCGACAGGATCGGTAGCCGAAAACGTGTTGAAATTGGCGTCGAGCTGACCTTCGAGATACCAGGCCCGGCCGCCGAAGCGCAGGATCAGGTTCTCGGTCGGGTGAAAGCCAAGCATGGCCTCGCCCATCAGGCCGTAGCCGCGACCGGAGAGGACGGTGGCCGAACCCTTTTCGATATCGGTTGTGCCAATCCTCGTGCTCAGCTCATGCGGCCCCAGAATGCCCGTCATATGCGCATAAGGCACGCCGGCGATTTCCGCCGAGATGTCGAACATGTTCCCCAGCTCTGCACGGCCGGTGATGCCGAGACGCAGGGCGTGGATGTCGACTTCATGGGTGGAGCTATTACCGCCGGTGAAGGTGCCGTCAGCGTTCACGCCGCCAACAAAATTCCCCCGCCCCAGATCGGGCGAGTCCTTCCAATACTGATACCCCACGAGCGGCCCGATGCCGAAGCCGGCGTCCGGATCGCCCAGCGGCATCCAGCCGAAATCGGCGCCGGCATGGGCGATGGTCGAGCGGTCGCCGATCTCCAGCCCGGTTCCGCGTAGCGGCGTGAAATCGTATGTGCCGGTGGTCGCGATCCCGAGCCCGGCATGGGCGCGCACATAGCTGTTGGTCGACAGATCGTCGATGCGGCCATGCACCTCGACCACATGGGTCTGGTCGCGCGAGGACAGGCGCATATTGCCGAAACCCATGTCCTGGCCGCCCCAGGTGGCCCAGTAGCGAACGCCTGCCTCGAAGCGGAGCGGATCGTCCTCCTCGGGCTGCCAGGCGCCGGGATAGGCCGGGCGCAGCAGATCGCCGGCCGTGGCCGGCATCGCCGAGATGAGGGCGAGAAGGGAAGCCGCCGCAAGACCCAGCAGTTTCATGACAATGCCTCACTTCATCCGAACGCCACGCGTCGTTCCTTCATGAGGCATTAGGGTTAATGATCCTCTAAACGCTCCTATCGGATTTGCTAACGATAGTTGGGGAAAACACCCCTCATGCGCCCCTCGCAGGGCGGCATTTCCGCAACCGAAACGGGTCTATGTCATTCATACGTCACGAAACGGCGAATTGAGACCCTGGCCATGCCCGCCCGCATACTGATTATCGAGGACGAGATTTTCGTCGCCACGGAGATCGAGCATCTGATCGAGGACATGGGGCATCTGCCCGTGGCCATCGCCGGCGACCAGCGAACGGCGCTGCGCCATGCCCCGGATGCCGATGTCGCGCTGGTCGACCTCAATCTGCGCGACGGGCCGACCGGCGCGCAGATCGGCCGCATCCTGGCGCAGACCCATGGGGTAACCGTGCTGTTCATGACCGCCAACCCGGCCCAGCTCGGCGACGGCGTCGAGGGCACGGTCGGGGTGCTGTCCAAGCCCGCCTCGGAGAACGAGATCAGGCAGGCCCTGTCCTTCGCCATCGCCCGGCACAATGCCGAAGCGGCCATGCCGCCGCAGAGGCTCAAGCTGTTCGGCTGGGACAATCCGATGGCCGCCGGCGCCTGATCCCCGGCCTGATCAGCTTACCGAACCCAGCGCCGCCGAACGGCGCAGCGCGGAAAGCGGCACGCGCAGCGTCAGTTCCATGCCCTCGCGCGACCATTCGCGTTCGAAACTGCCGCGCAGCTGGCCCTCTATGGTCAGCGTGACGACGCGCGAGCCGAATCCCTCGTTCTGCGGCGGAGCCTCGATGGCCGGGCCGCCGCGCTCGCGCCAGCTCAGCACATAGTCCTCGCCCTCGGCATGGCCGGAGAGCGCGATCGTGCCCTCCTGGCGCGACAACGCGCCATATTTGGCCGAGTTGGTCGCCAGCTCGTGGATCAGGAGCGCCAGGGGCGTCGCCGCGCCCTCGTCGATCTCGGCGTCATCGCCGGCGAAGCTCAGCCGGTCCTGCGCCTCATAGGGCATGAGCAGGCGCGTCGCGAGCTCGTGGAGCGAGGCCCCGACCGGCGCCGCGTCGGTGCCGCGCGGGCGCACGAAGTCGTGGGCCTGGCCGAGCGCATAGATGCGCCGGCGCAGTTCGTCGGCGAAATCCTTCACCTCCGGCCGGTTGCGCGACGAAAGGCTGACGAGGCCGGTGAGCACGGCGAACAGGTTCTTGATCCGGTGCGACAGCTCCTGCGCGACCAGCTCGCGCTCCTCGGCGGCGAGCTTGCTGTCGTGGATGTCGGTGCAGGTGCCAATCCAGCGCAGCACCCTGCCCTCGGCGTCGCGCACCGGCAGCGCCCGCCCCAGCGTCCAGCGATACTGGCCGGAATGGTGCCGCAGCCGGTACTCGACCTGGTAGGGGTCGCCGGTCTCGAGCGAATGCTCCCATAGCTCGCGCGCGCGCAGGCGGTCGTCGGGGTGGAACATGCCGCCCCACTGGTCGCCGTCCGTCGAGCCTTCCGGCAGGCCGGTGAACTCGTACCAGCGGTGGTTGAAATAGTCGTGGTAGCCGTCCGGGCGCGTGGCCCACACCATTTGCGGCATGGTGTCGGCGAGGATGCGGAACTCCAGCTCGCTCTTGGCCAGCGCTTCCGAAACCCGCTTCTGCTCGGTGATGTCGACGGCGACGCCCGGAAAGCGGATGACCTCGCCGTCGGCGTTGAAGCGCGCGCGGCCCGAGGCGACGACCGTGCGCATCTCGCCCTGCTTGCTATTCACCCGGTATTCGACCGATAGCGGCTCGCCGGTCGACAGCGTCTCGCGTACGGCGCGCAGCACCGCCGGCAGGTCGTCGCGATGGATGGTCTCGAGATAGCTGCGGAACGGCACGCCGAGCCCGGCGCGCAGCGAATCGACCCCGTGCAGCAGCGCGAAACGGTCGTCGGCGGTCACCACGTTGCGCTCGACGTCCCAGTCCCAGGTGCCGATCATGGCGGAGCCGGACAGCGCCAGCGACAGCCGCTCCTCGGACCGCGCCAGCGCCTGTTCGGCCAGCTTGCGCTCGGTGATCTCGTTGACGATGCACAGCACGGCCTCGGTGGTGCCGTCATCGTCCAGCACCGGGCTGTAATGCAGGTCGAGCCAGACCGATTCCATCGTGCCGTGGCGGTTGAGCACCAGTTCGTGGTCGCGCAGGGACAGGCTCTCGCCCGCCGCCGCGAGCTCGATCTTGTGGCTGTTGAAATCGGCGATCTCGGGCCAGGCCTCGGCGGCCGGCCGGGCGAAGATGTCCGGATGCCGCGTGCCGGCGAACTCGGCATAGGCATCGTTGTAAATCATGTAGCCCTCGGGCCCGACCATCAGCACCATGGGCGTGACGGCGCTGACGAGGACGCGCACGGCACCCTTCAGGCTCTGCGACCACTGGGGAATGGGGCCGAGCGGAGTCGAGGCCCAGTCATGGTGGTTGACCAGCCTGACGGTTTCGATGGTCTCCAGCCGGGCCCGCAGCTCGGGCCCCGCAGTAGGGAAGAGAGTCGTCGGCATGCTGGTCCGCGCTTGTTCGCGTTACGGTTCGCGCGACGCACAGACTGGTTCAACTCACGCGCAGAAACAAGCTCAAGCCTGCGCTGCTTTGCTCGTAACCGGCCGCTGTGCCCGAATTTCCTCAGCCACGAGGAAGGCCAGCTCCAGCGCCTGCGAGGCGTTGAGGCGCGGATCGCAATAGGTGTGATACCGGTCCGACAGCGAAGCCTCGGTCACCGCCGACACCCCGCCCACGCATTCGGTCACGTCGTCGCCGGTCATCTCGACATGAACGCCCCCGGCATAGGTGCCGAGCTCGCGATGCACCTCGAAGAAGCCGCGCACCTCGGCCAGCACCTTGTCGAAGGGGCGGGTCTTGTAGCCCGAGGAGGCCTTGATGGTGTTGCCGTGCATCGGGTCGCAGCACCACACCACTGTGCGGCCGGCGCGGCGCACGGTCTCGATCAGGCCCGGCAGGTGCTGATAGACCTTGTCGGCGCCGAAGCGGCCGATCAGCGTGATGCGGCCGGCCTCGTCCTGCGGGTTGAGCCTATCGAGCAGGCGCAGCAGGTCGTCGCTGTCGAGCCCCGGCCCGCATTTGATGCCGATCGGGTTCCTGATGCCGGCGAAATACTCGACATGCGCGCCATCGGGCTGGCGGGTGCGGTCGCCGATCCAGATCATGTGCCCGGACGTCGCGTACCAGTCATTGGTGATGGAATCGCGCCGGGTCAGCGCTTCCTCGTAGCCGAGCAGCAGCGCCTCGTGGCTGGTGAAGAAGGCGGTGCTGCGCAGGGCCGGCGTGTTCTCCGGCGTCAGCCCGAGGGCCTGCATGAAGGCGATGGCCTCGTCGATCTTCTGCGCCACTTCCTCATAGCGCGGATACCAGTTCGAGCCCTTCATGAACCCCACGGTCCATTCGTGGATGCGGGTCAGGTCGGCATAGCCGCCCTGGGCGAAGGCGCGCAGCAGGTTCAGCGTCGCCGCCGACTGGCGATAGGCTTTCAGCAGGCGGTCCGGATCGGGCCGGCGCGCCTCTTCGGTGAAGTCGATGGCGTTGATGATGTCGCCGCGATAGCT
>JAEWHZ010000174.1 GCA_023387585.1 Pseudomonadota bacterium | reverse complement strand
TGTTCGTGTCGGGCGGGCCGATGGAAGCCGGCAAGGCCATGGTCAAGGGCAAGCTGCAGGCGCTCGATCTGGTCGACGCCATGGTCATGGCGGCCGACGAAAGCTATTCCGACGAGGAAGTGCAGGCCGTCGAGGAGAATGCCTGCCCCACCTGCGGCTCGTGCTCGGGCATGTTCACCGCCAATTCCATGAACTGCCTCACCGAGGCGCTGGGGCTTTCCCTGCCGGGAAACGGCTCGACGCTGGCCACCCATGCCGATCGCAAGCGCCTGTTCCAGGAAGCCGGGCATCTGATCGTCGATCTGGCGCGGCGCTATTACGAGCAGGACGACGATCGCGTCCTGCCCCGCTCCGTCGCCAGCAAGCAGGCGTTCGAGAACGCCATGGCGCTCGACATCGCCATGGGCGGCTCGACCAACACCGTGCTGCACATCCTTGCCGCCGCCCATGAGGGCGAGGTGGATTTCACCATGGACGACATCGACCGGCTGAGCCGCAAGGTGCCGGTGCTGTGCAAGGTGGCGCCGGCCAAGAACGACGTCCATGTCGAGGACGTGCACCGTGCCGGCGGCATCATGAGCATTCTGGGCGAGCTCGACCGGGGCGGTCTGATCAACCGCGGCGAGCCGACCGTGCATGCCGCGACCATCGGCGACGCCATCGACCGCTGGGACATCACCCGCACCAATTCGGAAAGCGTGCGCCAGTTCTACCGCGCCGCCCCGGGCGGGGTGCGCACCACCCAGGCCTTCTCGCAGGCCAATCGCTGGGAAGAGCTCGACACCGACCGCGCCGGGGGTGCGATCCGCTCGGTCGAGCATCCCTTCTCCAAGGATGGTGGGCTGGCGGTGCTGAAGGGCAATATCGCGCTCGACGGCTGCATCGTGAAGACGGCGGGCGTCGATGAATCGATCCTGAAATTCACCGGTCCGGCGCGCGTCTTCGAAAGCCAGGACGCCTCGGTCAAGGCGATCCTGAGCAACGAGATCAAGGCCGGCGACGTGGTGGTGATCCGCTATGAAGGCCCGCGCGGCGGCCCCGGCATGCAGGAAATGCTCTATCCCACCAGCTATCTGAAGTCGAAGGGGCTGGGGGCGGAATGCGCTCTGCTCACCGACGGGCGCTTCTCGGGCGGCACCTCGGGGCTGTCGATCGGTCACGTCTCGCCCGAGGCGGCCGAGGGCGGCGCCATCGGGCTGGTGCGGGACGGCGACCGGATCGAGATCGACATCCCCAACCGCACCATCACGCTGCTGGTGGCCGAATCCGAGCTCGCCGCCCGCCGCGCCGAGCAGGACAAGGCGGGCTGGAAGCCGTCGCGGCCGCGCAAGCGCAACGTCACCACCGCGCTCAAGGCCTATGCCGCCTTCGCCACCTCCGCCGCCCGCGGCGCGGTGCGCGATCTAGGCAAGTTCGAGGACTGAAGCGTTCGTTTATTGACGTAATGGCGAGGGGCAGTGCCGCCCTTTGCCGTTATCCGCACGCAGCGGGCCGGGCCGGAAAGAGGATGAAGACCCGGTCGTCGCTTTCATAGAGGTTGCCCGACCATCCGGCCGCGTCCTCAAGGCCGAGAAAGCCGTCGACGGTGAGGCGCAGGGCTTCGCGCGAGCGCGTCACTTCGAAAGTGCCGCCATCGCCCTCGAGGCTGCACCGGGTCGCGGTGCAATAGGCGTTGGCCTCGTATTGCGCGCCGTCGCGCAGGGCGACGCCGAAGCGCAGCACCGCGCCCTTGTGTGCCGGATCGGCGAGCGCGGTGTTGCTCAGGAATATTCGGGACACGCGCTGATGTGGATGGCTCGCCAGATGCTGGGCGCCGTAATCACGCGCATAGCAGGCGCCGTGCGCTTCGAGCATCTCGCTCCATGCGGCAGCCGGCCCTGCCGAAAGGCCGAGCGCCACAATCCCGAACAGCCATTTCCGCATCGCACGCTCCCCGACGGTGGGGCTGAGGGTGGCATCGGCCGACGCGGGCCTCAACCTGCTCAGGCGTGCTAATCTTGCCGCGTCGGGGAAGCGCGAGCGTCAGCGCGGCACAAAAGTGTATTCGGCCTCGTTGCCGCCTGCGGGATCCTCGGTCACCGCCAGCGCCAGGCCGTTGGCCTCGAGCGCGTCTAGCCATTCGGCCCAGCCGACGAGCCGGTAGCCGTCGACGCGGTCCGGGCCCTCATTGCCTTCGGCGTTGAGCGAGTCCTGGCCGAAGCTGAGTTGCAGCACGGTGCGCGTGCCAGTGCCGTCGGGCATCTCCAGCAGCACCGGATTGCCACCCCTGGCCTCGGCCCATTGCCGGATCGTGTCGCGGTCGGTGAGGTATTGGGTCATGCGATACTCCTTCGGATTGCGATCAATCGCCATCGGGGCGCCAAGGTTGCAGGCCATGCAAGCGCAAACGCGAGGAGGTCACAATGGCGAAATTTGTCACGATGGCGATGATGTTCGCCGCCTTGCTGGCGCCTGGCGCCGCGGCCGCGCTGGAACCGTGCCAAGGTGACGAACGGCTCACCCCCTTCGATGCCGGGCGCCTCGAAGGGCTCCCCACGTCGCGCCTGCGCGGTCTTGCCGCGGCCATGGCCGAAGGCGGCGCCGCCGACAGGGCGCTGATCGGCGGCCTTTACGCCGATGGGCTGGCGCCGGCCAGCGAGATCGCCCCGGGGAACTACCTGTGTCGGACCATCAAGCTCGGCGGCCTCTCGCCCCTCATCGTCTATCAGGATTTTTCCTGCGAGATTTCGGCCGCGAAGGGCGGTTACGGGCTGCTCAAGACCACGGGATCGCAGCAGCTGTCGGGCACGCTGGTGCCATCCGGAGACGGGCTGCTCTATGCCGGGGCGCTGAACTATTCCGACGAGGCACCGATCGCCTATGGCGCCGATGCCGAGCGCGACCAGGTCGGGTGCCTCTATCGCGTCGGCGCCGAGGATCCGCGTCTGGTGCTCGAATTGCCGGCGCCGCAGTTCGAGAGCCATTTCGACATCCTGCTGCTCACGCCACGCTGAACCGATTTTCTTAAGCCTATCTTTGCCGCGTCCGGCTAGGTTCCAGCCCATCGGAGCACGAACGGGCCAGCCATGGGTGCCGCGCATTTCATCCTGGTGATCAATCTCTGCGTCGCCGGAATCTTCGCGCTCGGCTTCGGCGTGATCGCCGCCTATCAGAAGCGCAACGACGCCGCCCTGTGGGTCTCGGCCGGCTACGCGCTGGGCGTCATCCATGTGCTGCTCGAATTCGCGCTACCGTTCCAGACCGATCCGCACCCGGTCGGCATCGGCATTTTCCTCTCCTTCCTGCTGGCGCTGGCGCTGGTCGTCATCGGGCTGGCGCGCCATTACCGCGTCGCCGCGCCCCGGCGCGGACTCGCGGCGCTGCTGGCGTTCGGCGCCGTGGGCATATTCGTCATCATCGGCTGGCCGCGCGACAGTTTCCTGCGCATGACGCTCTACCAGTTTCCCTATGCAGCGATGATGGCGCTGTCGATGACGGTGGTCGCCCGCGCCCGGCCGCTGCGCGCGCTGGACAGGGTGCTGATCGGGCTGTTCGCGGTCAGCGCGCTGCAGTTCCTCGCCAAGCCGCTGATCGCCGCCGCCGTCGGCTCGGGCGCCCGGCCGCAGGACTATATCGCCAGCGATTACGCAGCCATCTCGCAGACGGTCACCGGCATCCTGCTGATCGCCAACGGGCTGATGCTGCTGCTGATCCTGGTGCGCGACGTGATGGAGGAAATGACGGCGCGCTCCGAGACCGACCGACTGAGCGGCCTGCTCAACCGGCGCGGCTTCGAGGAGCGTATGGTGCCGGCCATGGCCAATCTGCGCCGCTCCCGCCTGCCCGGCACCATGGTCATGGCCGATCTCGACCGTTTCAAGCAGGTCAACGACCATCACGGCCATGAGGCGGGCGATGCCGTCATCGCCGGCTTCGGGCGCGTCCTGGCGGAGGCGGCGGGGCCATATTTCATCGCCGCCCGGCTCGGCGGCGAGGAGTTCGTCGTGTTCCTGCCCGGCGTCGAGGTCAATGGGGCGCGGTTGTTCGCCGAAAGCGTGCGGCAGGGTTTTGCGCTGGCGCGGTTCGATTCCGTCCGCACCCGTCCGACGGTCAGCTTCGGGGTGGCCGGGATCGAGCCGGGGGACAGCGTCGCCGACACCCTTCGCCGGGCCGACCGGGCGCTCTATCAGGCCAAGCGCGACGGCCGCGACCGGGTGCGCGTCGCCCCGATCGAGGACGACGCCGTGCCGCAAATACCGTTCATCGTGCCGCGCGCCGCGAACTCCGCCGATCGCGACTGAAAACGGTCCTTCGTTATGCGACCGAGCCGGAACTCAGTTCAGGTCCGAGCGGTTGACGAACTCGAAACTGGTTTCGCCGCCCGGCCTGACCCGCAGCGCCAGGTTCTGGCGGTCGAGCTCGGCCAGCCAGGCGCTCCAGGAGCACGGGCTCATGCCGTCGTCCTCCTTGGCGCGATTGGCGGCGTCGCGGCGGCGCCGCTCGAAGCTCAGGCACAGCCGGGCGCGCATCTGCCCGAAACTGTCGGTCTGGCGCGCGATCGCCGGCAGTCCTTTGCGGTCGGACACCCAGTTCTGGATGTCCCTGTGTCGTGTCAATGTGTGGCTTTCGGACATATCGGCCTCCAATGCCCATGCTCAACCAGTCGGAACCGGCGAGACCCGAACCGGTTCCATCACAAAAACTCAAACACCCGCCGTGGTCAGGCGATATTCGCTCACCTCCTGCGGCGTCAGGTAATAAAGCCGGTCCGGCGGCGTCTCCAGCGCGTGGATCCACAGGGCCGGATCGATACCGACCTCGATCAGATAGCGCGTGATTGTGGCGGTGGCGCGCTGGGCCTCGGACATGGCGGTGCCGGCGGCCAGCGCCAGCGCCGCCGCGTCGGCCACCGGGGTCGTGGCATAGATCTGGTGGACGCCGATGGCGGCGTCGGCCGCTGCGTCGCGCGTCACCCCGCCGGCAAAAATCAGCGGGCAGGACGAGGCGCACAGGCTCCCCGATTCGACCAGCGTGCCGAAGCCGGCCTCGCGGATGGCGCGGCCGATGGCGATAGCGTCGAGCACCGAGCCGCCGGGCGAATCGAGCGCGACCGTGTCGACATATTCCCCGCGCCGGCCGATCTCCTCGGCAAAGCGCTCGGCCGAGCCGGGCTCGATGCTGCCGGTGAGGCGCAATATGCCGCCGGCCTCGAGCGCGATCTCGAGCGGCGCCTCGAGCGCCTCGGAGGGGGTGAAGATCTGCGGGCTCCAGGCCTCGCCCTCGCCGGCCGGCGAAGCGGGAGGCAGGATGGGGGCGTATTGCGCCGGATTGGCCAGCGGGTCGAGCGCGGTCAGCTCGCGATAGTCGATATAGAGCACGGCCGCGGTGCCGCTGAGCAGGAGGAAGAAGGTGGCGCGCACGATGGCGCCGTCATCTGCCAGCCAGCCGAGCAGCCCCTTGCGCCCGATGCCGGCTGCGGCGCTCATGTGCGCACCGGCCCGTCGCCGCGCTTGCGCTGCGCCGCCTCGATCGGGGTCACGGTGGCCTCGGCGGTCTCGGCCTGTGCCAGCGCCGCCTGCGGTTCGGCAATGGGGGGAATCCCGACATCCGTGTCGGTTTCGCCGTTGAGCTGGCGATAGAGCGCCATGGCGCGGATCATCTCGGCGGCGGTGATGGTCTCGGCCTCGTCCATGGCCTGGGCGTCGCGGCGCATGGCATCGTTGACGATCATCAGCACCAGAACCAGCACCACGGGCAGCAGGTCGATGGAGATGGCGCCGGCCCAGGAAGGCACGAAATCGCTCCAGTAGCGAATCACCGCCTCGGCCTTGGAGAGCGGCACGAAGCGGCGCGGCTCGACCTCGGGCTGGGCGAGGATCTCCTGCGCCGCCTGGCTCAGCGCCGCCGATTGCGCGGCGATCGAGCTGCGCACCGTCTCCATCACCTGGTCCTGGCGCTGCATCAGGTCGGCTGTGCTGCCATTGGCCACGGGCGCGATGAAGCCGGCCGACAGGTCGGCGGCGGCGCGCTGCACCGAGGGCGCGACCCCGGTCTGCTGCAGGGCGGCGATCACGGCTGTCAATTGCACCGCCTCGCCCGAGAACCGGTCCGAGCGCGGGCCGATATCGCCCGGCGTCGTCACCAGCTCGCGCATATTGGCCAGCCGCTCGCTGCCTTCCTCGAACAGGCGCTCGACCTCGGGGCGCGCATTGGTGATCGAGGTGGCGAGCTCGTTCATCTGCGCCGACATCTGCACCAGAAGCTGCACCACGCTGCCCGAACCCTGGGTGCCGGTCAGGGCGCCGGATTCGCGCTCGTCGACGGCCAGCCGGGCAAAGCGCTCCGAGGCGCGCTGCACGTCGGGCAGCAGGCTCTGGGCGGCCAGCGCATTGGCATGGGCCTGGTCGAGATCGCCGGCATAGCCCTGCAGGGTCACCGCCATGTGCTGCTCGAGCGCCGCCGATCCGGCCAGTGCCGCCGCGTTGAGCCAGGAGCTCATGGCGATGATCATCAAGCAGCCCAGGCCCATGGTGGCGAACAGCGCCAGCCGCTGGAAGCCGGAGATCACCAGCGGCACGAAGCGCAGCAAAAAGCTCCAGAAGGCGTAGATGGCGACCGCCACGGCGACCGAATAGATGATGGCGGCGAAGAACACGAAGCCGGCGGAGCCGTCGAGCAGGTCGCGCACCCCGAGATAGGTGTAGACGCCCGAAGCCAGCGCCAGGACGGCCAGCGCGAAGCGGGACATGGTCTCGACCCCGCGCACGGTCTCTGCGAGGCGGACGGCGTTGTTCTTGAGGCTCATGCGTCAAAAATCCCCCGCCCGGACAGATGGGCTTAAGACAAGATTAACACGGACAA
>JAEWHZ010000170.1 GCA_023387585.1 Pseudomonadota bacterium | reverse complement strand
TGGCCGGCGCCGGCATGTCGCTGGCGCTCTATATGGGCAAGTCGATCGCCGCCGAGACGGCCGGGCGGCTTCTGGCCCAGGGGGCGCCCGCCGACCTGCCGGTGGGCATCGTCGTCAATGCCGGGCGGCCCGACCGCCACGCGGTGCGGCTGACGCTGGGGGTTATGGCGCAGGCGGCGCCAGAGCTGCCGGAAGGCCCGGCGGTGCTGCTGGTCGGCGCGGCGATCGCGCATGGCGATTGGGCCGATGCGGCGGCACTTGCCTCGGGCGCGTTTCGCGCGGCTTGAGCCGATGCGCCCTTGTGTGCCCTATCTTCGGCGCATGGGTTGATTTAAACCAGCGCCGTCATCCGCCCGGCAACTCCCCCGCCGGGCCATTTCAGCCTTGTCGACGCTGTCCTGGTGTCGGCGCAGACATTCCGGAACGAATATGAGCGGAGCAGAAATCGTCACCGACGTGGTCGTGATCGGCGCGGGGCCGTGCGGCCTGTTCGCGGCTTTCGAACTCGGGCTGCTCGACGTCAAATGTCACTTCATCGATATTCTCGACCGGGCCGGCGGGCAGTGCGCCGAGCTCTATCCGGAAAAGCCGATCTACGACATTCCCGGCTTTCCGGTGATCACGGGTCAGCAACTGACCGACAATCTGATGCAGCAGATCGCCCCGTTCGAGCCTGAATTCCACTTCAGCCGCATGGTGACGACGCTCGAAAAGCAGGCGGACGGGACCTTCCGGCTGCTCACCGATGCCGGCGAGACTTTTGTCGCCAAGGCGGTGGTGATCGCGGCCGGCGGCGGCTCGTTCCAGCCCAAGCGCCCGCCGGTCGACGATATCGAGCAATACGAGAACAAGTCGGTGTTCTACGCCGTGCGCCGCATGGACGATTTCCGTGGCCAGGACGTGGTCATCGTCGGCGGCGGCGATTCGGCGCTCGATTGGACGCTGAGCCTGCAGCCCATCGTGCGCAGCCTGACGCTGGTGCATCGCCGCGACGCCTTCAAGGCGGCTCCTGCCTCGGTCAACCGCATGAAGGAGCTGGTGGCGGAGGGCAAGATCTCCTTCCAGCTCGGCCAGATCGCCCGGCTCGATGGCAAGGACGGACAGATCGACCATGTTCACCTGACCACCGATGCCGGCGACCTCGCCGTTCCGGCGACGCGCCTGCTGCCCTTCTTCGGGCTGACGATGAAGCTCGGCCCGGTCGCCGATTGGGGGCTGGAGCTCAACGACAATCTGATCGTCGTCGATACGGAAAAGTTCGAGACCTCGGTGCCCGGCGTCTTCGCCATCGGCGACATCAACCACTATCCGGGCAAGCTCAAGCTGATCCTGTCGGGCTTCCACGAAGCCGCGCTGATGGCGCAGGCGGCCAAGCGGATCGTCTCGCCCGGCGAGCGCATCGTGTTCCAGTACACGACCTCCTCGACCAAGCTGCAGAAGAAGCTCGGGGTCGTCTGAGCGTTTCCAGCAAAAGTGGCTCCCACTTTTGCGGTTCGGAAACGCGACAAATCAAAGGCTCTGAGGTTCAGTCCTCCTTCTGCGAGACCTTCACCAGCTCCGGCAGGAAGTCGCGCACCAGCGGCTGGTCGGTGACGGTGAAGGGCAGGGGGCGCACCACGAGGATGGCGGCGATGCCGACGCGCACCGTCATCAGCCCGTTGACCACGCCTTCGCCGAGTCGTGCCGACAGCCGGGCGGCGAGGCCCTGGCCGACGAGCTGCTCCACCACGCCCTCGGTCAGCACCAGACCGCCGGTCACCGCCAGATGGGCCAGGATGGCGCGGGCCAGCCGCCAGCCGCCAATCATGCCCGGCCGGCCGGCATAAAGGCGCGACAGGAACCCGACCAACCGGATGCTCTCATAGAGCACGAAGCCGATATCGACGAGTGCGCGCGGCGACACCGCAGTCACCAGCGCCACGCGCCTTGCCGAAGCGGCGATGGCGGCGCGGGCCTTGGCGTCGAGCGCGGGCATCAGCCGGCGCTCCGCATAGGCGAGCTGCTCTTCGCCGTCGAACATGTCGGCGGTGGCGCTGCGCACTTCGGCCAGCGGGGTCGCCATGTCGGTGCGCCCGGCATAGACCCCGCCTACGGCCGCGATCACGTGCCGCGCCAGCCTTGCATCGTCGTCGCGCACAGCCCGCGCGGCGTCGCGGCGCAATCCGTCTATGCGCTTGAGCCGGCGCAGCGCCAGCATCTCGCGCGCGATCAGCGCGAGGATGGCGAGCAGCAGGATGGCGAGCACCACCAGCCCGGCCCAGCCGAGCCATGGCGCGCGGGAGAACAGATCGGCGATCAGCCGGTCGGCGGCGATGCCGAGCGCTGCGGCCACCAATATGCCGAAGGCGCCGCTCGCCAGCCGGCGCCAGATGCTGGCGCGGTTGGCGAAGGCGCGTGGCGCCGGATCGACCGGCATGGGCTCCTCTTCCGGCGGATCGGGCGCCAGTTCCGCCGATTCCGCCGCGAAGGCGCGCGGTGGCCTTCTGGCGCGGTCTTCCTCGGGCCGGGGCGAAACCGGACGGGCCGTCGGCCGTTTCATCGCATCCAGTCTCCGATCAGGTAGTCGATGGCGCGATCGAGCCTGGTATGGGCGAAGACCGGCTCGCCCGACGCCGATTTGCGCAATTGCGCCGGCGGGGTGAAGCGCAGGAAGTTGAGCTGCTGGCGCTGTTGCAGCGCAGATTCCGCATCCGCCGGCAAGTCGCCGGGAAACAAGGCGATTTCCTCGGTGCCGTCATAGGTCGTGCCATCCAGCACCTGCCCGGCCTCGGGCGTGCCGACGATGGTGGGCAGCGTCTCGCCGTCCTCGCGGATCGTGCCCTCGCGCGTCGCGCGGATGGCGGCGATGGCGAGGCTCCGGGTCTGGGCGCCGGCGAAGCGCGCCCGCCGCGCCGCCGCCGCCACCAGCCGGTTGAGGATGGCTTCGAGCCGGTCGTGGCTGGTGTGGTGCAGCAGATCGGCCTTGGTGGCGGCGAACAATATGCGGTCGATATGGCGGGAGACGAGCCGGCCGAACGGGTTGGATTCGCCCTGCCGGAAGGCGGCGAGCACCTCGGTCAGCGCCGTCTCGAGATCGCGCACCGCGTCCGGCCCCGCATTGAGCGCGCGCAGCACGTCGACCAGCACCACCTGCCGGTCGAGCCGCAGGAAGTGGTCGCGCAGGAAGGGCCGTATGACGTGGTGCTTATAGGCCTCGTAGCGGGCTTCGAGCCGGGCATGAAGGCTGTCGCGTCCGGGCCGGTCGAGCGGGGGCAGGGGCGCGAAGGTCAGCGCCGGCGAGCCTTCGAGGTCGCCGGGCAGCAGGAAGCGCCCCGGCGGCAGGCTCGACAGCGCCCGCCCGTCCTGCCGCGCGGCGCGCAGGTAGTCGGTGAAACGCTGCGCCAGCCTCTCGGCATCCATGTCGCGCGCCGGTGCCGAGGGGTCGAGTTCGCTCAGCGCTTCGAGAAAAGGCTTCGCCTCGGTGCCGTGCGCCCCGGCCCGCTCCAGCGCCTCGGCGCTCCATTGGGCGAAGGATTTGTTGAGCAGCGGCAGATCGAGCAGCCATTCGCCGGGATAGTCGACGATGTCGAGATTGAGCGTCACCGGCCCGCCCAGCCGCCGCGTCCAGCGCTCGGAAGTGAACTTCAGCATCACCCGCAGCTGCGAGATGCGCCGCGTGCTTTCCGGCCACTGCGCCGGGCTGCCGGTTAGCGTCGCGATATGCTGCTCATAGGCGAAGCGCGGGATGGTGGCGTCGGGATGCTCCGCCAGCCTTGCGCCGATCAGCCGTCCCTCGGTCACCGGCGCGAAACCGTGCAGGCCCGTTCCCGTGAGCAGGCTGTGCACCAGCGCGGTGATGAACACCGTCTTGCCCGAGCGGCTGAGCCCGGTCACGCCCAGCCGCAGCGTCGGGGTGAGCACCCCGGTCGCGCTGTCGGCGAGATTGGCGAGCGCGACGCCCAGTTCGTCGGTGATGGTGATCGGCGACTGCGGCACGCGTGCTTTCCCAGCTTCCCGCGCAACATAGGCGTCGCCGGGCAGGGTTCCAAGCCCGCCCGGCGCCCGCTCAGCTGCCGATACGGTCGAGTTCGTAAGGTGTTTCCTGATAGATGTGGTTGATCCAGTTCTGGAACAGCAGATGCGCATGGCTGCGCCAGCGGTTCTCCGGCTCCACCGTGAAATCGTTGCCGGGATAGAGGTTGACCGGCGGCGCCGGGTCCAGCCCGGCCGCCAGGTCGCGCTCGAACTCGTCCGCCAGCGAGCGGTTGTCGTATTCGAGGTGGTTGAGCATATAGGCCGCCCGCAGCCGCTTGTCGGCCAGCATGCAGATGCCGATATCGGTGCTGTCGATCAGCACCTCGAGATCGCCGTTGAGGCTTTTGCGGTCGATGTCGTTATAGCGCGACACCGGGATCATCGGGCTGTCGGAAAAACCGCGCAGCAGCGGCGAGCGCGGCGCCGTCACCGTGTGCCGGAACACCCCGAACGCTTTCTGCGCCATGCGGTAGCGCTTCACGTCGTGGAAATGATGCAGCGCCGCCTGTGCGCCCCAGCAGATGAACATGGTGTGGAACACATGCGTCTTGGTCCAGTCCATGATCTCGACCATCTCCGGCCAGTAGCGCACCTGGTCGAAGGGGATGTTGGCGATCGGCGCGCCGGTGACGATGAAGCCGTCGAATTTCTGGCTGCGCACCTCGCTCCAGGTCGAATAGAACGTCCTCAGATAGTCCTCGGGCGTGTTCTTCGACTGGTGATCGGTCACGCGCACCAGCGTCAGGTCGACCTGCAGCGGGGTCGAGCCGATCAGCCGGGCGAACTGGGTCTCGGTGCGCTCCTTGTTGGGCATCAGGTTCAAAAGCCCGATCTGCAGCGGGCGGATGTCCTGGCGCGCGGCGCGCGTCGAATCCATCACCATGACGCCCTCGCTTTCGAGCGTCTGGCGGGCGGGCAGGTCGTCGGGAATGCGTATGGGCATTTTTCAAGAACTCTCGGTCGAATGCGCTGAAGGCTGGCGGCAGGAAAAGCCTGCCGGTCTTCCAAGCGGGCCGGGGTGCCGCGCCCGGTCCGCTCAGCGCATTCGGCGTTCGATGGCGCGGCCCAGCAGCGCCTTGAAATCCTCGGAGCTTTTGATGGCGCTCAATTCGCCGGCCTCGACGACATAACCGTGCCGGTCGGCCAGCGCCTGATAGCGCGGCAGCCGGTCGCGCAGCAGCGCCTCGAAGCCCCAGGCGCCGAAGGCGGCCGGGTCGACGTCGCAATCATCGGCGATGCCGTTCTCCGCTTTGAACTGCGCCCATTTGCGCAGCAGGAATTCGGGCCGGTAATACATGGGCTTGGGGTTCTTGCGAAAGCGGCGCACCAGTTCGGCCGCATCGTCCTCGGTCCCGCGTATATAGAGCAGCAAAGTGTTGTCGACCAGTGTGCGCACCACCGGGTCCTCGGGATCCTCGGGGTCGATGACCTCGATCAGCGAGCCGCC
>JAEWHZ010000105.1 GCA_023387585.1 Pseudomonadota bacterium | reverse complement strand
TCGCGGGCCAGCTCGGCATCGAGCCGGCTGGCGTTGGAGATGTCGGAGATCAGCCGGTCGAGCCGGCGCACATCGTGCTGGATGATCTGGGTCAGCCGCTCGCGGTCTTCGGGACGCTTTGCGAGCGGCAGGGTCTCGACGGCGGAGCGCAGCGAGGTGAGCGGGTTCTTGAGCTCGTGGGCGACGTCGGCGGCGAAGCGCTCGATGGCCTCTATGCGGGTATAGAGCGCATCGGTCATGGCGCGCAGGGCGCCGGACAGATGGCCGATCTCGTCCGGCCGGTCGGTGAGGTCGGGGATCTCGGCGCGGGCATTGCCGGCGGTCTGCACGCGCTCGGCGGCGGCCGAGAGCCGGCGCATCGGCCCGGCAATGGTGCCGGCGAGCAGCAGCGACAGCCCGATCTGCACCCCGGCGGCGATCAGCGCGATGCGCAATATGCTCCAGCGCTCCTGATTGACCACCTGGTCGATCTCGCCCGGGGCGGTGGAGAGCAGCAGCACCCCGACCACGGCGCGCAGGCGCTGGATCGGCACGGCGACCGAGACGACGAGCTGGCCGGTGGCGTCGACGCGCACGAAATCGGCCGGCGCGCCGGACAGCGCCGACTGCACTTCCGGATAGCGCCGGCCTTCATTGTCGCCATATTCCTGATAGAGCGAGAAATTGTCGCCCGGGGCCCAGGTCAGCAGCTTGTTGAAGATGTCGAGGATGAAATTGGAATCCTCGTCGTCGCTGGAGGCCGGCCGCAGCACCTCGCCGCGCGCATAGATGTTGTCGCTGTCGAGGATCATCAGCCCGCCATCGTCATAGATGCGGGCACGGGTGCGGGTGGGGGTGATGAGGTTGCGCAGCAGCGGCGCGACCCGCTCGGGATTGATGGGGAATTCGAGCGAGGGGTCGAAATAGGAGAGCGGGGAATAGATCGAGCCGCCCTGCAGTTCCAGCAGCCGGTCGGGGTTGATGGAGATGACGTCGCTGTCCACCGTGGCCGAGGCGGCGATGGCGGCGGCGATGATCTCGCCCTGCACGCGCAGCGACTGCACGCGCGCATCGATCAGCCCGGCGCGCCACTGGTTGAGATAGAGGATGCCCACCACCAGCACCATGAGGCCGGCGAGGTTGAGCACGATGATGCGCCGGGTGAGGCTGGAGAAGATGGTGAGATCGAGAAAGCGCCTGATGCCCGCCAGCGCCCTTCCGATGGGCGCCAGCATGCGGCGCAGGCGCCCGGGCGCGGAGGGGCCGGTCTCCGGCCCCGACCGGGCCTCCGGCGGCGCCGGCCGGGGCGGACCGTCGAATTCGTCTTCCGGTTCGCGCGGGCGCATGTCGGAATCGAGGACGGCCAAAGGCCTTATTGCTCCTTGAAGCGATAGCCGACGCCGTAAAGCGTCTCGATCATCTCGAAGTCGTCGTCGACGGCCTTGAACTTCTTTCTGAGCCGCTTGATGTGGCTGTCTATGGTGCGGTCGTCGACATAGACCTGATCGTCATAGGCCGCATCCATCAGCGCGTTGCGCGACTTGACGACGCCGGGGCGCAGGGCGAGCGCCTGCAGGATGAGGAACTCGGTGACGGTGAGGGTGACGCGCTGGCCCTTCCAGGTGCAGGTGTGGCGCTCCTCGTCCATGACCAGCGCGCCGCGCTCGATCAGCGCCTTGCCCGGGGCGGCATCGGCGCCGCCGCCGGCGATGGAGGAGGCGTCGCGCGGCGCCGAGCGGCGCAGGATGGCCTTGACGCGCTCGACCAGCAGGCGCTGGGAGAACGGCTTGGTGATGAAATCGTCGGCGCCCATCTTGAGCCCGAACAATTCGTCGATCTCCTCGTCCTTGGAGGTGAGGAAGATCACCGGCACATCCGATTTCTGCCGCAGGCGCCGCAGCAGTTCCATCCCGTCCATGCGGGGCATCTTGATGTCGAGAATGGCCAGGTCCGGCTTGTCCGTGGTCAGGCCCTCGAGGCCCGAGGCGCCGTCGGTATAGGTGGCGACCTGATAGCCTTCCGCTTCCAGGGTCAGGGAAACGGAGGTGAGAATATTGCGGTCGTCGTCCACCAGGGCGATCTTTGGCATGGGATGCCTTTCTCTTCGTGACGCATTCGTCGGCTCGGAGCGTTTCCGGGTTCGCGCGACGTTGCAAGCGACAATTACGCATTAAATAAGGCGCGGCCAAGTCTTCCGCCACATCTCGCCTCTGCCGAAGCCGGCTGCAACTTCCGTCTTACGACCCTTTTCCGGATGGCTGGCGCGGGAATGCCTCCCCTATTTTGGCGCCACTCGGCCGCCCGGCGGCGGCATAGCGGAAAGGCAGGAAATGACAGCGTTCGATCATGAAGCCCTCAGGGCCGGGCTGGCGGCAGCGGCGGCCTCGCTCGAGGACAACGCCCTTGTCCCGGCGCTGGTTGCGGCGGCGGTCGCGGAGGGGAGCGGGGTGCTGACCGCCCATGGCGCCCTTTCCGTCCACACCGGCGCCTTTACCGGCCGCTCGCCGAAGGACAAATATATCGTCCGGGACGCGCTGACCGGGCCGAGCGTCTGGTGGGAAAATTCCGGCGCCATGGCACCGGCGGCCTTCGACCTGCTGCTGGCCGATATGCGCCTTCACCTGGAAGGCCGGCTGCTGCACCGCCAGGACC
>JAEWHZ010000364.1 GCA_023387585.1 Pseudomonadota bacterium | reverse complement strand
CGGCCACCGCGTCCAGCGCCGCGAGGATGGCGAAGCCCTTCTCGTCGAGATAGCGCTCCACCCGCCCGCCGCGCTGGCTGTTGGCCAGATCGTCCTTCGAGCGGTATTTGCCCGTCAGGAAGCCGGCGCCGAGGCTGAAATAGACTATGGCGCCCAGCTCGAGCTCTTCCAGCACCGGCACCAGATCGGATTCGAACGGCTCGCGGTCGTAGAGGTTGTAGAGCGGCTGCACCACCTCGTAGCGGGTCAGCGACTTGATCACCGCCACCTCCTGCGCCTCGCGCAGCATTTTGGAATCGTAGTTCGAGGCGCCGATCACCCGCACCTTGCCGGCGCGGATCAGCGTGTCGTAGGCGCCCAGCGTCTCCTCATGCGCGGTCTCGTCGGGCCAGTGGCTGAAATATAGGTCGATGTAATCGGTCTGGAGGCGCTTGAGCGAGGCTTCCACCGCCTCGGGGATCGCGGCGGCCGACAGCCCGTCGGCGTTCTTGGCCGAGTTGACCTTGGTGTAGACCTGCACCTTGTCGCGATTGCCGCGCGCCTTGAGCCATTTGCCGATGATGGTCTCGCTCATGCCCGGCGGGTTGCCCGGCACCCAGTTCGGATAGCCTTCCGCGGTGTCGATGGCGGTGAAGCCGTGGTCGACATAGGCGTCGAGCACCGCGAAGGCGCCGGCCTCGTCCACGGTCCAGCCGAACACATTGGTGCCCAGCACCCAGGGTTCGATCACGAGTTCGCTGCGTCCCAGGGGGCGACGATCCATCTTCACTTCTCCTATTAGAGCGTTTCCAGCAAAAGTGGCTACCACTTTTGCGGTTCGGAAACGCGACGAAACAAATACTTAGAGCTCTTGTTCTGATTCAATCAGAACAAGAAACGCTCTAGCGTGCCGGCCGAGCCGGAAGCGGCCTGTTTGCCATGCCAACGCGCCGGCACCGCCGGCGGTTCGATGCGCGGGGCGCACAGTAAGGCGCAAGCACCACAAGTGGATACCCCTTTCGCGCCGCGCAAGCGAAACCATCCGCCCCTTGCCGCCGGCAATTGACCAAATGGTCAAACAACCCATTGCATGGCGGTAAAAAACAGGCTTTTGTGACCGTCAACCCTGCCGTCAGGCCCGACAGGCAGGCAAAAATATCGCCCCAGGGCGAAAACAGACAGGAAACGGGAGATTCCCATGCACTCATCGCTGACCCGCCTCGCCGGCGTGCTCGTCGCCTCGACGATGCTCGCGGGCCTGGCACACGCCGAAACCCTGCGCTGGGCGCGCGCCTCGGACGCGCTGACGCTCGATCCGCACTCGCAGAACCAGGGCGTGACGCACACCATGTCGCACCACATCTACGAGACCCTGCTCGACCGCGACGTCGACGGCACCCTGCTGCCGCGCCTCGCCACCGACTGGTACATCAAGGAAGGCGACAACACCGTCTGGGTCTTCGAGCTGCGCCAGGGCGTGACCTTCCATGACGGCGCGGAATTCACCGCCGAGGACGTGGTGTTCTCGATCGAGCGTGCCAAGTCCGAGAATTCCAACATGCGCCAGCTGCATGCGGAGGTGGAATCGGTCACCGCGGTCGACGACTACACCGTCGAGTTCCAGATGATCGGCCCGGCGCCGATCTATCCGAACAACGTCACCAACACCTTCATCATGGACAAGACCTGGTCCGAGGCGCACGACCTCGCCGAGGTGCAGGATTTCGCCGCCGGCGAGAGCAATTACGCCGTCCTCAACACCAATGGCACCGGGCCCTACACGCTGGTGTCGCGCGAGGTCGATGTCGAGACCCGGCTGGCCTATAACGAGAACTGGTGGGGCGAGACCCCGCAAGTCACCGAGATCGTCTATCTGCCGATCGCCGACGCCGCCACGCGCGTCGCCGCCCTTCGCTCGGGCGACGTCGACCTGGTGCAGGACGTGCCGGTGCAGGACATCGCCAATCTGTCGCAGTCGGCGGGCCTCAAGACCGAGACCGGCCCCGAGAACCGCTTCATCTATTTCGGCTACAAATTCGGCGAGGAGCCGCTGGCATCCTCGAACATCACCGACTCCAACCCGTTCAACAACCCGCTGGTGCGCGAGGCCATGGAGCTGGCGCTCGATCGCGACGCCATCCAGCAGGTGGTGATGCGCGGCAACTCCATCCCCACCGGCATCCCCAACCCGCCCTTCGTCAATGGCTGGACCGAGGAGCTGGACGCCTATCCGGCCCCCGATGTCGAGCGCGCCCGCGAGCTGATGGCCGAGGCCGGCTATGCCGACGGCTTCACCGTCACCCTCGACACGCCGAACAACCGCTACACCAATGACGAGGCGATCTCGACCGCCTATGTCGGCATGCTCGCCCAGATCGGCATCCAGGTGACCCTGGCCTCGCGCCCGGTCGCCGAGCATTCCCCGATCATCCTGTCGAACCAGTCCGATTTCTACCTGCTCGGCTGGGGTGTCCCGACCTTCGATTCGGCCTATGTGTTCAACGACCTGATCCACTCCAAGTCCGACACGCTCGGCACGTACAACGTCGGCCTCTACACCAATCCCGAGCTCGACGCGCAGATCGTCTCGCTCGGCACCGAGGCCGATCTCGAGGTGCGCGACCAGACCATCGCCGACATCTGGGCGGTGGTGAAGGCCGACCGCGTGCTGCTGCCGGTTCACAACCAGGTGCTGACCTACGCCATGCGCGAGGACATCACCCTAGCGGTCCATCCCGAGGACCAGCCGCGCATGACCATGGTCACCTTCTCTGAGTAACCGGGTCTTGTGACCATCCTGGCCGCCGCGCCGCCGTTCGATGAACGGCAGCGCGGCGGTTTTCGATTTGCGGGGAGCACGACGCCATGCTCGTCTTCATCCTGCGGCGGCTGGGGCAATCCGTCCTCGTCATGCTCGTCGTGGCCTTCATCGCCTTTCTGGTGTTCCGCTTCGTCGGTGATCCGGTGGCCTCCATGGTCGGCCAGGATTCGACGATCGCCGATATCGAGCAGCTGCGCGAGCGGCTCGGGCTCAGCGACCCCTTCTACGTGCAGTTCGCCCGCTTCGTCGGCAATGCGCTGCAGGGCCAGTTCGGCATCTCCTACCGCCTGCAGCAGCCGGTCACCCAGCTGATCCTCGACCGCCTGCCGGCCACCATCGAGCTCGCCGTCGCCTCCTCCTTCATCGCCGTGGTCCTCGGCATCGTGCTCGGCATCTACACCGCCCTGCGCCCGCGCGCCGTGTCCTCGAGCATCATCATGACGCTGTCGCTGGTCGGGGTGTCGCTGCCCACCTTCCTGATCGGCATCGGGCTGATCTACCTGTTCGCGGTGCATCTGCAGCTCCTGCCCTCCTTCGGGCGCGGCCAGGTGGTGCAGCTCGGGTGGTGGCGCACCGGGCTGTTGACCGAATCCGGCCTGCGCTCGCTCATCCTGCCGGCCATCACGCTGAGCCTGTTCCAGCTCACCCTGATCATGCGCCTGGTGCGCGCCGAGATGCTCGAAGTGCTGCGCACCGACTATATCCGCTTCGCGCGCGCCCGCGGGCTCAGCCAGCGCGCCATCAATTTCGGCCATGCGCTGAAGAACACGCTGGTGCCGGTGATCACCATAACCGGGCTCCAGCTCGGCTCGGTCATCGCCTTCGCCATCATCACCGAAACGGTGTTCCAGTGGCCCGGCGTCGGCTCGCTGTTCGTCAACTCCGTCGCCGTCGTCGACGTGCCGGTCATGTCGGCCTATCTGGTCTTCGTGGCGCTGGTGTTCGTCGTCATCAACCTCATCGTCGACATCCTGTATTTCATCGTCGACCCGCGCCTGCGCGACAGCGCGCGCCAGGGGAGATAGCCCCATGACCGACCAGCCCCACAGCCCCGAAAGCCCGGTGCCGGCCGCCAGAACCTCGCGCTGGCGCAATATCTGGACCTCTGACCTCGTCTGGCGCTTCCGTCATTCGCCCGTCGCCATCGTCGCCGCCATCGTCGCGCTGCTTCTGGTCGGCATGGCCGTGTTCGCGCCGCTTCTGGCGCCCTACAACCCGTTCAACCCGGCCACCCTCAACCTCATGGACGGCATGACGCCGCCCAATTCGGAATCCTATTCCGGGCGCTATTTCGTCTTCGGCACCGACAATCAGGGCCGCGACGTGCTCTCGACCATCATGTACGGCTCGCGCATCTCGCTGTTCGTCGGCGTCATGGCCACCCTGTTCGCCATGGTGGTCGGCGTCGGGCTCGGCCTGGTCTCGGGCTATGTCGGCGGCTTCGTCGACAGCCTCATCATGCGCGTCGCCGACGTGCAGCTGAGCTTTCCCGCCATCCTCATCGCGCTCTTGATCTTCGGGGTGGCGCGCGGCCTCATCCCGCCCAACCAGCAGGAAGGCGCCGCCATCTGGGTGCTGATCCTCGCCATCGGGCTCGCCAACTGGGCGCAGTTCGCCCGCACCGTTCGCGGCGCCACCATGGTCGAGCGCCAGAAGGACTATGTCGCCGCCGCCCGCATCCTCGGCGTCAACCCGATCCTGATCCTGTTGCGCCACGTGCTGCCGAACGTCCTCGGTCCCGTGCTGGTCATCGGCACCATCGGGCTGGCGCTCGCCATCATCGAGGAAGCGACGCTGAGCTATCTCGGCGTCGGCGTGCCGCCCACCCAGCCCTCGCTCGGCACGCTGATCCGCATCGGCCAGCAATTCCTGTTCTCGGGAGAATGGTGGATCCTGCTGTTCCCCGCCGTCACCCTCGTCTTGCTCGCGCTCTCGGTCAACCTGCTCGGTGACTGGCTGCGCGATGCCCTGAACCCGAAGTTGCGCTGATGACCGAGCCCGTACTCTCCGTAAAGGACCTCGTCGTCGAGTTCCCGTTCCGCGACGAGGTGTTCCGCGCCGTCGACGGCGTGTCGTTCGAGATCGCGCCCGGCGAGATCGTCGGCGTGGTCGGGGAATCGGGCGCCGGCAAGTCGATGACCGGCTCGGCCGTCATCGGGCTGATCGACCCGCCCGGCCGCATCGCCGGCGGCGAGATCCGCCTGTCCGGCGAGCGCATCGACAATCTGCCCGAGGCGCAGAAGGCGAAGCTGCGCGGCAAGCGCATCGGCATGGTGTTCCAGGACCCGCTCACCAGCCTCAACCCGCTCTACACCGTGGGCGAGCAGCTGATCGAGACCATCCGCACCCATGCCAGCGTCTCCGAAGCCGAGGCGCGCCAGAAGGCCGTCGACCTCCTGACCGAGGCCGGCATCCCCAAGGCGGCCGAGCGCATCGATTCCTATCCGCACCAGTTCTCTGGCGGCATGCGCCAGCGCGTGGTCATCGCCCTCGCCATCGCCGCCGAGCCCGAGCTGATCATCGCCGACGAGCCGACCTCGGCGCTCGACGTGTCGGTGCAGGCCCAGATCATCAAGGTGCTCAAGCGCCTGTGCCAGAGCCGCGGCGCCGCCGTCATGCTGATCACCCACGACATGGGCGTCATCGCCCAGACGGCGGATCGCATCATCGTCATGAACCGCGGCAGGATCGTCGAGACCGGCACGGTGCTCGACATCATCCGCCATCCGCGCGAGCCCTATACGATCAAGCTGATCGATTCGATCCCCACCATCTCGCGCGAAGCCGGCTACGAGCCCGGCCCGGCCGTCGCCGCCAACGATCCCGGCGCCTTCGTGCGCATCGAAAAGCTCACCCGCGATTTCGAGCTCGGGCGCACCAGCTTCTTCAAGCTCATGCCCGGCCGCCGGGCCGAAATTTTTCGCGCCGTCAACGAGGTCTCCTTCTCGATCGAGAAGGGCAAGACCTTCGGGCTGGTCGGGGAATCGGGCTCGGGCAAGTCGACCTGCGCCAAGATGATCGTCGGCCTCGTGCGCCCGACCTCGGGGCGCATCCTCGTCGACGGGCAGGATGTCTGGGCGGGCTCGGCCGGCCAGCAGGCCCGCCGGCGCAAGGTGCAGATGATCTTCCAGGACCCCTATGCCAGCCTCAATCCGCGCTGGCGGGTGGCCGACATCATCGCCGAGCCCATGCGCACCCTCGGCATCGCCTCGGGCCGTTCCGAGATCGAAAACCGCGTCGCCGACCTCTTGCAAAAGGTCCGGCTCGATCCTTCGGCGATGAAGAAATTCCCGCACGAATTCTCCGGCGGCCAGCGCCAGCGCATCGCCATCGCCCGCGCTTTGTCGAGCCGGCCGGAATTCATCGTCTGCGACGAGCCGACCTCGGCGCTCGACGTCTCGGTCCAGGCCCAGGTGCTCGATCTGATGGCGCAGCTTCAGGAAGAGTTCGGGCTGACCTATCTGCTCATCAGCCACAACCTCGCCGTGGTGCGCCAGATGTCGAGCGCGGTCGGGGTGCTGCACAATGGCGTCATGGTCGAATCCGGACCGGTCGACGCCATCTTCGATGCGCCCAAGGCCGATTACACCCGCATGCTGCTCGACGCGGTGCCGGACATCTCCAAGGTGGCGTGAAACCCCGTTCAGATACCGTTCAGGATGCGTTCATCGACCTGAACGTCAGCCCGCCCGCAGCCAGGTCCGGGCCTTGAGGAAGGGTCCGATATCCTCGGCCGGCATGGGTCGCGCGAAGGCGTAGCCCTGCAGCGCGTCGCACCCCAGTCGCGCCAGAACGCGAGCATGTTCAAGGGTTTCCACCCCTTCGGCCAGCACCTCGATGCCCAGCGACTTGCCGATATCGACGATCGAGGCCACCAGCCGCCGCTGCCCGGCATCGTTCACCACCGGATCGACCAGTTTCCGATCGATCTTCAGCCGCTTCGGCCGCAGATTCTGCAATGAAACAATGGAAGCATAGCCGGTTCCGAAGTCGTCGATCTCGATATCTATGCCGAGTTCTTTGATATGATCGAGGTTGAAGGCGACCATTTCATCGCTCTCATCGAGATAGATTGACTCTACCAGCTCGAATGCCAGCGATCCCGGCTTGAACTTCAGCTTTTCAAGACTTTTTATCAAGTCTTCGTCATGAAGGCGCTTGAGCGATACATTGACCGACACGCGCGGGACCGCACAGCCCCGCGCCTGCCAGCGCCCGAGGTCGGCCAGCGCTTTTTCGAGAATGATTTCATCGATTTGCGCCAGAACGTTGAGGTCCTCGGCAACGGCGAGGAACGTGTCCGGCCCCAGCAATCCACGCTCCGGATGCCGCCAGCGCGCCAGCGCCTCGGCTCCGACCACGGCATGCGAATAGGCATCGAACTGCAACTGGTAATGCGCCTCGAACTCGCCCGCCTCGAGCCCGCGCAGGATCTCGTCGGCCGTTCTTTTGGTCGTCACCACCTCGGCCTGCAGGGCTTCAGAGAAGAATTCGAAGCGGTTGCGTCCCAGCGCCTTGGCGCGATAGAGCGCGATATCTGCGTTTACCATCAAGCGCTTGGGGTCGAGCACCATGCCTTTCTGCACGGTGATGCCGATGGAAACGCCGCAGCGGCATTCGTGGTTCTCATAGGCCACCGGCCGGCGCATCTGCGCCACGATACTCTCGGCGAGCCGCGCCAGCGCCGCATCCCCGCCGCGCGCCGAACAGACGATGACGAACTCGTCGCCGCCGATCCGCGCCACGAAATCCGCCTTGCCGACGCTGGCCTTGAGCACCCGCGCCGCATTGACCAGCACCGCGTCGCCGGCGGCATGGCCCAGCGTGTCGTTGATCTGCTTGAAGCGGTCGAGATCCATGTGCAGCAGCGCCATGCCGCTGCGCCGCCCCTTGCCGCTCGCCTGCCTTTCGCGAAGCATTTCATCGAGATAGCGCCGGTTGGGCAGGCCGGTGAGGCTGTCGTGCAGCGCATTGTGCTCGATGCGCGCCTTGGCCGCCTCGAGCTGGCGGTTGCGCCCGTCGGACAGCCGCCGCGCCCGTTCGAGCGCGGCGTTGCGCGCCTCGTCCTCGGTCACGTCCCAGTTGACGCCGACCAGCTTGCGGCTGCTGCCATCGGAGAACACCGCGCCCATGGCGCGCAGCACCCGCACGCCGCCATCCTCATGCACCACCCGGAACTGCGAGCGGTATTCGCCCGAGGTGACGGCGTCGTGGAAATCCTGCGTCGCGCGCGCGAGATCGTCCGCATGCAGGCGCGAGCGCCAGATTCCGTAGGTCCGCCTCCCGTCGCCGGCCGGCAGGCCGTAGAGCTCGTTCATGCGGTCGTCCCACACCAGCTCGTCGGTGAGCA
>JAEWHZ010000050.1 GCA_023387585.1 Pseudomonadota bacterium | reverse complement strand
AAGCAGGAGTTCAACGCCGAGCCGCATGTGCGCGGCACCGCCTCCATGGCCCGCGCCCAGAGCCCCGACAGCGCCAATTCGCAGTTCTTCATCTGCTTCGACGACGCCCGCTTCCTCGACAAGCAATACACCGTCTGGGGCAAGGTGATCGAGGGCATGGAGCATGTCGACCAGATCAAGCGCGGCGAGCCCGTGCGCGAACCCGACCAGATGCTCTCGGTAAAAGTCGCCGCCGACATCGCCGCCTAGGAGCGTTTCCAGCAAAAGTGGATACCGGTTCTGCGTTCGGAAACGCGACCAAGGAATGACATGAAGACGACCGGCCTCACCCTCGCGCTGACCCTCGCCGCCGCCGCCCCCGTGGCGGCCAGCGGCGGGCTGTCCTGCGCGGGCGGCGAGGCGCAGATCGACCTCGTCCTCGGGCGCATGCAGGTCCTCGCCGTCGCCGATGCCCGCATCGCCATCGGCCCCGACCTCTGGGTCACCGCCCCGCATCTGGGCGAAGGCACGCCGATCACGATCGGCCAGGCTTTCGGCGAGGGCCGGCAGATCTCCGTCGATCTCACCGACGAGATCGTCAACGACATCGTCGCCCGCCTGCGCCTGTTCACCGCCGACAATGGCGACCAACCCGTCATCGGCGGCATCCTCGAAATGCCCGACCTCGGCGCCTGGGTGGTCTCCTGCGAGGAAACCGGCTGAGCCAGGGCAGGCCGCCATCCCGCCACCCCGCCGATGTCACCCCGGCCTTGAGCCGGGGCCTATCTCCAACGCGCCCCCCATGCACCATGGCGTTTCAGGACGATGCCCCTCGTGATAGGCCCCGGGCCTCTGCCCGGGGTGACACCGAGTGTGCGAGCAATCCCGATGATCCGTGGATAGGATCGAACAGCCCAGCCGCTGTTCAGCTTTGGCCCGAAATGCCCTAGTAAGCCGACAGCCACCCCCGCCGAGTACCCCATGAAAGTCGACCTGTTCGATTTCGACCTCCCCGAAAGCCGCATCGCGCTCCACCCCGCCGAGCCGCGCGATGCCGCGCGCCTGCTCACCGTCGCCGCCTCCGGCGCCCTGGCCGACCGCAAAATCCGCGACCTCATCGAAATCCTGCGCCCCGGCGACGTGCTCGTCGTCAACGACACCCGCGTCCTCCCCGCCGAGCTGCGCGGTGTCCGCATCCGCGGCGACAATCGCGCCGCCGTCGCCTTCAACCTCCACAAGCGCGTCGATCCGCACACCTGGCGCGCCTTCGCCCGCCCGGCCAAGCGCCTGCATGTGCTCGATCGCCTGGAGCTCGGCGAAACCGGCGCGCCGCTCCTCGCCACCGTCACCGGCAAGGGCGACACCGGCGAGGTCACGCTCGAATTCGACCTCGGCGGCGCCGCGCTCGACGAGGCCGTCAAGGCCAATGGCGCCATGCCGCTGCCGCCCTATATCGGCTCGAAGCGCAAGCCATCCCCCCGCGACACCACCGATTACCAGACCGTCTATGCGCGCGAGGACGGCGCCGTCGCCGCCCCCACCGCCGGCCTGCACTTCACCCCCGAGCTGCTCGAAACCCTCGGCGAAAACGGCGTCGCCGTTGAAAGCCTCACCCTCCATGTCGGCACCGGCACCTTCCTTCCCGTCAAGGCCGACGACACCGCCGACCATGTCATGCATGCCGAATGGGGCGAGATCGACCCGGCCACGGTCGCCCGCATCCTCGCCGCCCGCGCCGCCGGCGGCCGCGTCGTTGCCGTCGGCACCACCAGCCTGCGCCTGCTCGAATCCGCCTCGCGCCGCACCGGCCGGCTGGAGCCCTTTGCCGGCGACACCGACATCTTCATCACCCCGGGCTTCCGCTTCCGCACCGTCGATCTGCTGCTCACCAATTTCCACCTGCCGCGCTCGACGCTGTTCATGCTGGTCAGCGCCTTTTCCGGGCTCGAAACCATGCGCCGCGCCTATGCCCACGCCATCGAGCACGGCTATCGCTTCTATTCCTATGGCGATGCGTCGCTGCTCGCCCGCGCGCCGCATCAGGACGACGATTGAATGGACGACGAATGACCGATTTCGCCTATACCGTGCTGGGCCGCGACGGCGCCGCCCGCACCGGCCGCATAGACACCCATCGCGGCGAAATCCGCACGCCGGCCTTCATGCCGGTCGGCACCGCCGGCACGGTCAAGGCCATGTATCCCGAACAGGTGCGCGAGACCGGCGCCGATATCCTGCTGGGCAACACCTATCACCTCATGCTGCGCCCCGGCGCCGAGCGCGTCGCGGCGCTGGGTGGCCTGCATAGTTTCATGGACTGGCCCCGGCCCATCCTCACCGATTCCGGCGGCTTCCAGGTCATGAGCCTCGCCAAGCTGCGCAAGCTCGACGAGCGCGGCGTCACCTTCCGCTCGCATATCGACGGCTCCGCCCACGAGCTGACCCCCGAGCGCTCCATCGAAATCCAGCTCCTGCTCGACAGCGACATCGTCATGCAGCTCGACGAATGCATTCCCTTGCCCTCCGAGCGCAAGGAGATGGAACGCGCCATGGAGCTGTCGCTGCGCTGGGCCGAACGCAGCAAATCCGCCTTCGGCCGTCAGGATCACCGCGCCCTGTTCGGCATCGTCCAGGGCGGCGACGACGCCGGATTGCGCGCCCGCTCCGCCGCCGGCCTGCGCGATATCGGCTTCGACGGCTATGCCGTCGGCGGCCTCGCGGTCGGCGAGCCGCAATCGACCATGTTCCGCGTGCTGGACGAAGTCTGCCCCGAATTGCCGCAGGACCGTCCGCGCTATCTCATGGGCGTCGGCAAGCCCGACGACCTGCTCGGCGCCATCGCGCGCGGCATCGACATGTTCGATTGCGTCCACCCCACCCGCGCCGGCCGCCACGGCCACGCCTATACAAGCTTCGGCGTCGTCAACCTCAAGAACGCCCGCCACCGGGACGATCCGCGCCCGCTCGACGAAGCCTCGCCCAACCCCAATTGCCGCCGCTTTTCGCGCGCCTATCTCCACCATCTTGTCAAGGCGGAAGAAATCCTGGGGGCCATGGTCCTTTCCCAGATCAATCTGGCCTATTATCAAGAGGTCGTTTCAGGCGCGCGCGCGGCCATCGCCGCAGGCGCATATCAGGATTATCAGGCATCGGTGCGCGCGGCATGGGCCGCTGGCGACCTGCCGGAACGTGAAGGATGAG
>JAEWHZ010000300.1 GCA_023387585.1 Pseudomonadota bacterium | reverse complement strand
TCGTCCTTGCCCAGCGTCAGCCCCTCGGGCACGAACACTTCCCCGCTCAGCACCGTCTCGATGGCGCGCCTGATCTCGGTCGGCCCGGCGGATTTGTGCAGATAGCCGGCGGCCCCGAGCTCGAAGGCGCGGCGCACCACGGTCTTGTCCTCGACCGCCGAGATGATCATCACCGGAATGTCGGGATATTGCGCGCGCAGCAGCAACAGCCCGGAAAAGCCGCGCACCTGCGGCATGTTGAGATCGAGCAGCACCAGGTCGCAGTCGCGGTCGGCCTCGAGCGCGGCGCTGAGTGCCGTGAGATCGGCGGCCTCCTCGACGGCTACCGCCGCATCGCCCCCGCGCAGCGTCTGGTTGAGCGCCGAGCGGAACAGGGGGTGGTCGTCGACGATGATGATGCGGCGGCGCGACATGAAGGCTCCGAATTCGTGGCCGGCCTGCCCGCATTCTCTCAAGGGTCGGGACCCGGCAAGCCCGACTTTGGGCTAAAGCCGTTTCGCGCCAATTGCAAATCGCAACAGGCCTTAACGGCTTCTTTACCATGTTTACCAAGAGTGAACCTGCTGGAACGCCCTGAATCGGGCGTCGGGCTTTTCGCTTTCCGATCGGGTCCATCATGGCACGCGCCTTCCAAAATCTCTCGCCCAGCGAAGACTTCGCCGACCAGAGCGAGTGGAGCTCGCTGCGCGGGGAACTCGTCGCCCTGCTCGATCAGGTCGAGGGGCGATACCAGACCGATTCCCGCGGCGGCGCCGAGGCCGACGGCTTTGCCCGAAGGGTGCGCGATCTGCGCAGCCAGGTCGGCGAGACCCGCTTCGCCGACAGTCATGACGACGAGCGGCACCGCGCGGCGCTGCGCTCGGTCAAGCGCGCCGTCGACCGCTTCTCCGAGCGCGACGAGCATGCGGGCGAGAACGACGATCTGCGCGCCGCCATCGCCGAGATCCGCGGCCGGCAGGGCGCTCAGCCCTCGGCGCTGGCCCCGCTCGCCTTCGGCAGCCGCGCCGCCGGCCGGCAGCCGCTCAATGAATTGTCTTCTCTCGTCTCCCAGCTTTCCGGGCGGCTCACCGGGCTCGAGGGCGAATTGCGCGCCCAGCGCTCCAATGCCGGCCAGGTGCGCGAGGTCGCGACCCAGGTCGAGCAGCTCAGCCATGTCGTCGAGCTGCTGGCCGGCGCCGTGGGCGAGACCGGGCAGGTCAAGCGCCTCGAGACCCAGATGGCCGGCCTCGCCCGGCTGATCGAAACCAACTCCCACCCCCCCGATCTGAGCGCCGTCAACGCCCGCCTCGACGAGCTCGCCGCCACCGTTTCGAGGCTCGCCGAGCTGCAGGTGCAGCAGATGGAACGCGAGATCGTGCGCGACCAGCAGCCGGCGCCGGAATCCGCGCTCGCTCCGGCCATGCAGGCCATCGAGGAGGGCATGCGCTCGGTCTATGACCGGATCGACGCCATCGAGCGCGCTCATGGCAGCTCGAACGGCGAGTTCTCCCGCTTCAACGCCGAGCTCGGCCGCATCGCCAGAATGATCGAATCGCGCGATGCCGAGCCGCATGAGCTTGCCGGCCTGATCGAAAATCTGGTCGAGCGCATCGACCGCATGGAGGCGCGCGGCCCCGATGCCGGCGCCCTGCGCGTCGATCTCGAAAATCTCGGCCGCGACGTGGTGCGTTCCATGACGCCGCGCTTCGAGGCCATCGAAAGCCAGCTCGGCGCGCTGGGCGACCCGTCCGCCCGGGACGAGCTGTCGCGTCTCGCCGGCAGCGTCGAGGATCGGCTCGAAAAGCTCGATGCCGACATGGTGCGCGCCCGCGACCTGTCCGCCCTGATCTCCGCCATCGACGAGCGCATGGCGGCGATGAACGCGCGCGACGACATCTCCGATATCACCGCCGCCATCGAGGAGCGCCTGTCGGGCCTGCATGAGCGGCTCGACACCACCTCCGCCCAGCTCGACGGCCTGCGCCGCCTCGCCTCCGAGCCGGTGCAGACGGCGATGCGCGCCGAGGACATCGCCCACATCACCTCGGAGCTCGGCCAGCGCACCGAAGCCGGCCTCGACATGCTGACGCGCCGGACCGAGGATTCCATCGCCCGGCTCGCCGGCCGCGCCGGACTTGGGCCCGACGCCGGCATGCTCGCCGCGCTCGACGACAAGCTGTGGAGCCTGATTTCCTCGGACGGTCGCGGGCAAAATGGTCCCGATCTCGAGGCTCTGGCCGAGCGCGTCGCCCAGCGCACCAGCGAGGTCCTGGGCCGGCCGGTCGGCGCCGCGCGGCCGATGGACGACGCCGGTCTCGAAGCCTTCGAGAACCGCGTCGCCGACCTGATCCGCACCAACGGGCGCGATACGACCGAGCGGCTGGAGCGTCTCGAAATGGCGCTCACCGGCCGCAGCGAGGAGGCGCCGCGCCGCGCCGCCGGGCTCGAGGGCCTCGATGCTGTCTTGACCCAGCTCGCCGGCGCGCAGGCCGGAGGCCGGGCGTCCGAAGACGATCCCGCCCGCGACCTCATGCCGGCCGAGCCGGTCTCCGACGATCCGCTGATCGACCGCGGCCCGGCAGCCGACATCCCGCTTTCCCCGCCGCCTGCCGCGCGAGCCCCCCGGCCCGAACCGGAGGCGATGCCCGTCGCGCGGGCCGAGGCCGAGCGTCCGCCCAAGCCGGTATCGAGCTTTGACAGCGAAGGCTTCGATCCCTTCAGCGAGCCGCCGGCGCCGCCCGCCGAGGCTCCGGCCGCGCCGCCGCGCGCCAATGCGCAATCGACCTTCATCGCCGCCGCCCGCCGCGCCCAGCTGACGCGCCAGGCCGAGACGCCCCCCGCCGCCGGCAATTCCCTGATCGGCCGCGCGCTGGCCCGGGTCATGCCGGCCCGGCCGGACGAGGATGACGCTCCCGCCGCCCCGGTCGCGGAGCCCGAAGCCCCGGTCGAAAAACCCGCCGGCCGCTGGTCGCGCAGGCGCAAACCCGAACCCGCGCCCGCCGCCGAACCGGCCGATATTGCCCTGCCGGAGCCAGAGGACGCCGAGCAGCGCGCGGGCTTTCTGGCCCGAAACAAGCGCGCCGTCCTGCTCGGCGTCGCCTTACTCGCCGTGTCGGCGCTGGCGCTCAATCTGGCGCTGCAGCGCGTCGGCGCCGATCAGCCGCCCGCACCCGCCGCGACGATCGAGCCTGCCGCGGCGCCGGCCGGGGAAATCGGCGCCGTCGACCCGCTGCATCCGGCGCCCAACGCGGGCATCGACAGCGCCTTTGTCGCTCCGCGCATTCCAGATACCATAGACGCGACACCCACGGCTTCGATCGCGCGCGATATGCGCGCCGTCGGCGCCAATGCAGCGACCCCCACGGCGCTGGCCATGCCGGCGGCATTGACCGGCGCCCCGCGCGCGCCCGACACGGAAGCCGCCGTAGCGCCAGCGGTGCTGGAAGAGATCGAAAATCCCGTCACCTTCGAACTGCCCCCCGAGGGCGCCGGCCCCGAACCGCTCCGCCAGGCGGCCGCCGATGGCGATCCGCGCGCCCAGTTCGAGGTCGCCGCCATCCTCACCGAGGGCCAGGCGATCGAGCAGGATCTCGCCGCTGCCGCCACCTGGTACGAGCGCGCCGCCGGGCAGGGCTTCGTGCCGGCGCAATACCGGCTCGGCAATTTCTATGAAAGCGGCTCGGGGGTCGAGCGCGACCTCGAAATGGCGCGCCTGTGGTATCAGCGCGCCGCCGAGGCCGGCCATCGCATGGCCATGCACAACCTCGCAGCCATCCATGCCAGCGGCGAACTGGGCGAACAGGATTTCACCACCGCCGCCGAATGGTTCGAGCGCGCCGCCGGCCACGGCATGACCGACAGCCAGTTCAACCTCGGCATGCTCTATGCGCGCGGTCTCGGCGTCGAGCAGGATTTCGAAGCCTCCTATCGCTGGTTCGCCATCGCTGCCCTGCGTGGCGATCAGGATGCCGGCCCGGCGCGCGACGACGTCGCCCGCTCGCTGTCGGCCGAAGCCGTGCAGCGCCTCGATGCCGAGATCGCCGAATGGCGTCCGGCGCAGGTCGACCTCACCGCCAATTTCGCGCCCATCGGCACCTGGTCGGATGCGTTCGATCCCGGCGAACCGATCGCCAATGCAGAGGTGGTCACCCGCGTGCAGCAGGTCCTGACCCGGCTCGGCTACGATGTCGGCACCGCCGACGGCATGGCCGGCCCCAAGACCGGCGAGGCCATCCGCGCCTTCGAGCGCGGCACCGGCATGAGCGAGACCGGCCGCGTCAATCCGCGCCTGCTCGCCGTGCTCGGCAGCCAGCCGGTCTGAGCCGGATCGGAGCCGGCACGAAAAGGGCGCGGGCGGCGCCTTTTTCCGTTCCGCGCACCCGCCGTTTGACACCGGTGTCAACACAACCGTAAGTGCTTGCGCCATAATGTGGTTGACACGCGCCTCCCCGGTTTTGCGGGCGGGGCGCAAATGCTATTTGCCGCGCGTTGAACCGCGGCCGTTTCGGACCGACGGCCTTGACCATCTACCTGCCGATTGCCGAGCTTTCGGTGAACCTGTTCTTCCTTGTGGGGATCGGGGGCGCGGTCGGCTTTCTGTCCGG
>JAEWHZ010000018.1 GCA_023387585.1 Pseudomonadota bacterium | reverse complement strand
GAGGCGACGATGATGACGTCGTCGCGCTCCATCAGCGCCCGCGTGGCCGAGTGGCGCATGCGGTCGATCTGCTCGTTGATGGTCGATTCCTTCTCGATATAGGTGTCCGTGCGCGGCACATAGGCCTCGGGCTGGTAGTAGTCGTAATAGGACACGAAATATTCGACCGCGTTCTCGGGGAAGAAGCCCTTGAACTCGCCATAGAGCTGGGCGGCCAGCGTCTTGTTGGGCGCCAGGATCAGCGCCGGGCGCTGGGTGCGCTGGATGGTCTGGGCGACGGTGAAGGTCTTGCCCGAGCCGGTGACGCCGAGCAGCACCTGGTCGGTCTCGCCATTGGAAATGCCTTCCACCAGCTCGGCGATGGCCGTGGGCTGGTCGCCGCGCGGCTCGTAATCGGTCTTCAGCACGAAGGGGCGCCCGCCCTCGGTCTTTTCCGGGCGCGCCGGCCGGTGCGGCACCCAGGGAGCGGAGCCTTCCACCTCCTTGCGGCCATGCAGGATGATCTGTTCCAGCGCCTTGACGGTGGCGGAGATGCCGACGCCCTCGGCTCCGGCGATCGTCTCGCCCGAGCCACCGGTTATCTTTGATTTTTTGGTGCGCGTGGGGGCCGCGGGCGCGTCGGTACCAGCCTCGCGGGCGATGTCGCGCGCCGACAGCGCCTTGCGCGAGGGCATATGGTTGAACCCCGCCTGCGGCGCCTCGCCCAGCCCGTCGAAATCGACGCGCTCGACGGCGTTGGCCTTGGATTTCGGCGAGCGCAGGGTCATGCCCGTGGCTTCGGACTTCTTCGCCTTGGCCGGCTTCTTGGGCGGGATCAGCGGCTCCACCGCCTTCGCAGCCTCACGATCCAGCGCGCGCTTGTTGCGCAGCCGTTCCTGCGGCAGGCGCTTGTTGGCGGCCAGGTCCTCGGCCTTTTCGATCTCGCCGAGAAAATCGTCGATGGAGAATTCGGCCTTGCCGGGGCGCGAGGAAGCCATGGGAAACACCGTGAGCGAGGGGGGATCGCGGCCTATATGGGAAGCCGGCGCGGCCGCCACAACCGCACCGCCGCACGCCAACCTTACCAGCCCCGCACCGCATCGCAATGCCGGGAGCGGCGGGCGGGTTCCCCTGCCCTGTCAGCGAATGGCAGGAGGGGATGGCGGTGCGCCCGGAAGGGCGACCATCGCGATCACCTGCCGACCATCACCCTGTTCTCCGGCGGATAACGGTCTCCCTGCATCTGGATGCCGGCAAGCGCGGTCTCGATGGCCTGCATGTCGGCCGCACCGAGCCCGAGATCGGCCGCAGCGATATTCTCCTCGAGGCGATGCAGTTTCGTGGTGCCCGGTATGGGGACGATCCAGGGTTTTTGTGCCAGCAACCAGGCCAGCGCGACCTGCGCCGCCGTCGCCTGCTTTTTTCCCGCGACGGAATTCAAGACATCCACGAAGATCTGGTTGGCCTTGCGGTTCTCGGCCGAAAAACGCGGCTGCCGGCCGCGAAAATCGTCGGATCCGAAGGTCTGGCCCTGGCCGACGGTGCCGGCGAGGAAGCCCTTGCCCAGCGGCGCGAACGGCACGAGCGCGATGCCGAGCTCTTCGAGCAAGGGGATGATCTCGTTCTCGGGCTCGCGGAACCACAGCGAATATTCGCTCTGCAAGGCCGTCACCGGCTGGACGGCGTGGGCGCGGCGGATCGATTGCGCCCCGGCTTCCGACATGCCGAAGTGCCGGACCTTGCCCTGGGCGATCAGCTCTTTCACGGCGCCGGCGACATCCTCCATCGGCGTGTCGGGATCGACCCGGTGCTGGTAGTAGAGATCGATATAGTCCGTCTGCAGGCGCTTGAGCGAGCCTTCGACCACCTTCCGGATATGCTCCGGCTTGCTGAGCGGTTTTCGTGCAAAGCCGTGGCTGCCTTCGATGTCGAAGCCGAACTTCGTGGCGATGACAACCTTGTCGCGCACGGGCTTCAGGGCCTCGCCGACCAGTTCCTCGTTGGCATAGGGACCATAGACCTCGGCCGTATCGAAGAACGTCACGCCCCGGTCGACGGCGGCGCGGAGCAGCTTGATGGCCTCCGCGCGATCCATGGCCGGCCCGAAAGCCGTGCTCATGCCCATGCATCCGAGGCCGATGGCCGAAACCTCCAGCCCTTGTCCCAATGTTCTCATCTTCATGCTGTCCTCCTGTGGAAGCCGCGTGGCCACGCCTTACGCTTCGGGGATGACCCGATTGAACGTTTCGAGCGTGATGCTGTCGGGGTCCGGACCGCCGCGTTGGGCGGTATCGAGCGCGTCGATCGCGGCGAGCTCATCCGGCGTCAGCTCGAAATCGAACACATCAAAATTCTCGGCGATGCGCGCCGGCTTCACCGACTTCGGAATGACCGAGCGCCCCTGCTGCACCCCCCAGCGCAGCATCACCTGTGCGGCGGTCTTGCCGTACGCCCTGGCGATGTCGAGGATGACCGTATCCTCGAGCGTGCTCTTCGAAAAGCCCGGCCGGTAAAACGTGATGCCGCCGATCGGTGCCCAGGCCTGGGTCAGGATGCCATGCGCGGCATGCAGAGCCTGTAGCTCGCGCTGCTGGAAATAGGGGTGCACCTCGATCTGGTTGACCGCCGGCATCACCTCGATCTCCGGAAGGAAACGCTCGAAATGGTGCGGCATGAAGTTGCTGATGCCGATCGCGCGCACCCTGCCATCGGCGAGCAGGGTCTCCAGCGCGCGATACGCCCCCAGGGTGCGATCGAATGCGGACCATAGCGGTTGGTGCAGGATCAGCAGATCGATCTGGTCGAGGCCGAGCTTGCCCGCGCTCTTGTGAAAACCGTGCAGCGTCTCGTCGTAGCCGTAATCGCTGATCCAGATCTTGGTCTCGACAAAGATCGCGGACCGGTCCAGCCCGGATTGCCTGATCGCCTCCCCCACGCCGCGCTCATTGGCATAGCCCGCCGCGGTGTCGATATGCCGATACCCGACGCGCAGGGCCTCAGCCACGGCCGTCTCGGTCTCGTCGGGCGGCGTCTGGAAGACGCCGAAGCCAAGCGCGGGCATCCGCACGCCATTGTTCAAGGTGATGGTCGGAGCTGCCATCTCGGGGTCTCCTGTGGCTGTCGGGCATCACAGGTTACTCGGTTTCTTGACGCGGATTAGTCGCTATAATCTCCATCTGCTTGTTAGCGGAGCTTCATAATGGCGCCGGCCGACTTCAACGACCTTTCGACGTTCGCCGTAGTCGCGCGAGCCAGGAGCTTCACCCGGGCGGCCACCGAGCTGGGCGTGTCGCCCTCCGCCCTCAGCCAGACGATCCGGTCGCTGGAGGAACGGCTCGGCTATCGGCTCCTCACCCGAACGACACGCAGCGTGTCCACCACCGAGGCCGGGGAGCGCCTCCTCGTCGCGATCGCTCCCCGCTTCGAGGAGATCGAGTCGGAACTGCTGGCCCTGAGCGAGCTGCGCGACCGGCCGGCGGGTCTCGTGCGCATCACGGCGAGTCAGCATGCGACGGACACCGTGCTGTGGCCGCGCCTGCGCGATGCGCTACATGCGCACCCGGACGTCAGGGTCGAGATCTCCGTCGACCACGGCTTCACCGACATCGCGGCCGAACGATTCGATGCCGGCGTCAGGCTGGGCGAAAGCATCGAAAAGGACATGATAGCCGTACGGATCGGTCCGGACGTCCGGCTGATCGCGGTGGGCTCGCCCGCCTATTTCGAACGGCACGCCCCGCCGCGGACACCGCAGGAGCTGATAGCCCATTCATGCATCAATCTGCGGCTTTCCACACGCGGCAACCTCTACGCATGGGAGTTCGAAAGAGACGGCCGACCCTTGCGCGTTCGCGTCGAGGGCCAGTTGACGTTCAACACCATCCAGACCTGCGTGGATGCTGCGCTGGCCGGCTACGGCATCGCCTTTGTGCCCGAGGATGGCGTCCGCCGCGAACTGGCGGAGAGCAGACTGCTGCAGGTGCTCGGCGAATGGTGCCAGCCCTTTCCCGGCTTCCATCTCTACTATCCGAACCGCCGCCAGAATTCGGCGGCGTTCCAGCTTGTCGTCGAGATCCTGCGGCACCGGGCATAACCTCGCCGAAGCCGAGCGGACAGATGTCGATTTTTATCGCCGCCGCTCGTCGGGGATGGGAAGACCGCAACGGGGATCGACGAATGCCGATGACGACAAACCTTGCCTGCGCCTGCGGGACGGTGCGGCTCGTGGTGGAGCGGGCGCCGCTGATCAGCTCCGAGTGCTATTGCGACAGTTGCCGCGATGCGGCGGGGCGCATGGCGCGGCTGCCGGGCGGGCGGAGGGTGGACAATGCGGCGGGCGGAACGCATTTCGTGCTGTATCGCAAGGACCGCGTGCGCATCCCGGCCGGGCAGGACGAACTGCGCGCGTTCCGGGTGAAACCGGGCTCACCGACGCGGCGCGTGATCGCCGCCTGCTGCAACACGCCGATGTTCCTCGAGTTCAAGGGCGGGCACTGGATGAGCCTTTATGCCGGGCTGTGGCCGCGAGGCACGGCGCCGGCGGCGCAAATCCGCACCATGACCGGCGACTTGCCGGAAGGAACGGTGCTGGACGACGCGCTGCCGGCCGGCGCCTGGACCACGGCGGGATTTTATGCGCGGCTGCTGGCGGCGTGGATCGCCATGGGGTTCAGATCGCCGGCCGTGGCTATCGAAGGCGACGAATTGCGGATCTGAACGAGTAGATCACCACACGCGCAGCGACGAAATATTGCGCATCAGATAGCGGTTGAGCACCGGGATGTCGGCGGTGGCGCGGGTGCAATAGCTGCGGAAGTCGCGGTCGCGGCACAGCGAGACCGAGACATTGCCCTCGATGCGCACCGAGGCGAAGCGGTCGTCTATGCCGTAGAGCAGCAGGTCGCGGATGACGCGGCCGGGCGCGTAGCAGACCGAC
>JAEWHZ010000017.1 GCA_023387585.1 Pseudomonadota bacterium | reverse complement strand
CACTGTGTGAATTCGATCACGAATGGCTTTAGCCGGCCATTGCCGGTGTGGTCAAAGCCGCGTTCACGCGCTAGTGTTCGCAGGCGTTCTGGCCGTTCGGGGGTTCGGTCTCGCCGCCGGGTGTGGGGGCTCGGCACCGAGTTAACCTGTTGTTCTGGCTCATCTGTGACAATGGGCCGTCCACCACGTGCGTTCTTGCGTGGCGAAAGTTAAGTTAAAAGACGGGACGAGAGCGCTGACCCTCCGGCACACCAGCATATTGGCACTTTGCGCAGCCATCGCTTTCATTCCCGTGGTTCCGGCCGCAGGCTTCGAGCTGTTCGGCTGGCGGCCCTTCGGCGGACAGGCGGAAGAAGACGCCGAGGCGGTGATCGCCGATCCGCAGGCCTATGCCGTCACCGCTTCCATCAACGCCACGGGCGGGCTGGAAGGGACCATCCGCTCGGCTTCGAGCCTGATTTCCGACGAGGACCGCCCGGCCTCCGGCGCCGCCGGCCTGATCGCCAAGGCGCGCGGCGACTATCGCCGCATCACCGCCGCGCTCTATGCCGAGGGCCATTATGGCGGCGTGATCTCGATCCGCATCGAGGGGCGCGAGGCCTCGACCCTGGCCCCCGACGTGACGCTGCCGCCGACGGCGCGCGTCGAGATCGCGGTCGATCCCGGCCCGCTGTTCCGCTTCTCGCAGGTGCGCGTCGTCAACGAGGCGCCGTTCACCACCGATCCCGACGACCAGGTCGATCCGCCTTCCGAGATCGGCTATGCCGTAGGCGAGATCGCCCGCGCCGGGGTGATCCAGCGCGCCGAGAACCTCGCCCTTGAGGCCTGGCGCCAGCAGGGCCATGCGCTGGCCGAGATCACCGGGCGCGACATCGTCGCCGACCACGGCACGCAGAGCGTCGAGGCGACCATAACCGTATCGCCCGGCCCGCGTGCCGCTTTCGGGCCGATCTCGGTGATGGGCACGGAGGCGATGGATCCTGAATTCGTCGCGCGCCAGACCGGCATTGCGCCGGGCGAGGAATACGATCCCGACACGCTGCGCACCGCCCAGCGACGCATCGACCGGCTCGAAGTGTTCCGCTCCGCCCGATTCGAGCCCGGCGCGACGGTCGGCCCGGACGGGCTGCTGCCCTATGCGCTGATCGTCGACGAGCATGCGCTCAACCGCTTCGGGTTCGGCGCCAGTTACGGCACCATCGACGGGCTCGGGCTCGAGGCCTACCATCTGTGGCGCAATCTGTTCGGCCAGGCCGAACGGCTGCGGCTCGACGCGCGCGTCGCCTCGATCGCCTTTCCGATCGAGACCGAGCAATTCGACTATTTCTTCGGCGGCACCTTCACCAAGCCGGGCTTCCTGACCCCCGACACCGATCTCGTCGCCGCCATCGCCGCCGAGCGCACCGTGGTGCCGACCTACAAGGAAACCTCGGCGCTGCTGCGCGTGGGGCTGTCGCATATCGTTACCGAGGACCTGACCGTCGAGGGCGGGGTGAGCTACGAGATCGCCCGCTTCGACGATGATTTCGGCACGCGCGATTTTCAGACCGTGGGCGCCTATGGCACGGTGACATTCGACAATCGCGACAATCCGCTCAACGCCACCGAAGGGTTCTACGCCAGCGCCACCTTCGAGCCGTTCTACGAGATGAACTACGCCAATCCCGGCCTGCGCACGATCCTCGAGGGACGCACCTATTTCAGCCCGTTCGCCACCGACGCCTTCGTGCTCGCCGGGCGCGTGCGCGCCGGGGCGCTGCTCGGGCCCGATCTGGCGGAAATTCCGCCCGACCGGCTGTTCTTCGCGGGCGGCGGCGGATCGGTGCGCGGCTACGGCTTCCGCTCGATCGGCGTCGAGGGGCCGGGCGGCATCGTCACCGGCGGGCGCTACCTGCTCGAAGCCTCGGTCGAAGCGCGCGGCAAGGTGACCGACGATATCGGCGTGGTCGGTTTCCTCGATGGCGGCTATGTCGCCGCCGACACCTTCCCCGGGCTAGACGATCTGCGGCTCGGCGCCGGCATCGGGCTGCGCTACGAAACCGGTCTCGGGCCGCTGCGACTCGATTTCGCCGTGCCGCTCAACCGCAAGCCGGGCGATCCCGACTACGCCATCTATGCCGGCATCGGGCAGGCCTTCTGATGCGGCGCGTGGTGAACAGGCGCCGGCTTGGCATCGGCGCGGCGATCCTGCTCGCCGGCGTTGCACCCTTCGCTGTGGTGGCGCTGGCGCAGGACGAGAACTATCAGGAGCTCGACGATGCGGGCCAGAAGGACTGGCTGACGAGCTTCGTCGAAGGCCAGCTTTCGACGCCCGAGCGCCAGATAAGGCTTTCCAATATCGACGGAATTCTCGGCTCCGACGTGTCGGTGCGCGAGATCACCATCGCCGACGAGGAGGGGGTGTGGCTGCGCGTCAACAATGCGCGGCTCAACTGGAACCAGGCGGCGCTGTTCATGGGCCGGCTGGAGGTGCGCAGCCTTGCCGCCGATTCCATCGAATATACCCGCAATCCCACTCCGGCCGAGAACGCGCCGACGAGCCTGCCGGCGCCGGAAGCGGGCGGCTTCGCCGTGCCCGAGCTGCCGGTGGCGGTTGAGATCGGCAGCCTGTCCATCCCGCAGGTGACATTCGGGGAAAGCGTGTTCGGGCTCGGTTCGGCCGTTTCGCTCGAGGGCGGATTCAGCCTTGAGGGCGGCAATCTCGATGCCGATCTCGATATCGTGCGGCTCGACGGGCCGGGCGGGTCGCTGAACCTTGCGGCGGGTTTCGTCAATGAGACGCAGGTGCTCGATCTCGACCTGCGCCTGAGCGAGCCGGAAAACGGTATTCTCGCCAATCTGTTAAGCCTCGAAGGCCGCCCGGCGGTCGATCTGACATTGGCGGGCGAAGGCCCGGTCGATGCGCTGGTGGCCGAACTGGCGCTCGATGCCGGCGGGCAGCGCGCTTTGGCCGGTACGGCGCGGCTCGATGGCGGCGACACCGGGCTGGCGATCAGCGCCGATCTCGTCGGCGATCTGGCGCCGCTGGTCGCTGCGCCCTACCGCCCGCTGCTCGGCGCCGAAACGCGACTTTCCGCCCGGGCGCTGCTGCGCGATGAAGGCGGTCTGAACGTCGAAAACCTCTCCCTGAACGCCGGACAGATCTTCCTGTCAGGCAGCGCCGAGACCACCGCCGACAATTTCCTGCGCCGGCTCGAGCTCGACGGCCGCATCGCCGATCCGGCGGGCGGCACCGTGATCCTGCCGGTGCCGGGCGCCGATACGACGCTGGGCGCGGCCGAGTTCACCATCGCCTATGGCGTCGGCCCGGCGGACGGCTGGTCGGCCGGCGCCACGCTGACCGAGCTGGCGACACCCGAGCTTGCGGCGAGCAGCATCGTGCTGGATCTCAATGGCATCGCCGCCGATCTCGACGACCCCGCGGCGCGGCGGGTGACGCTGAATGGTGATGGCATGGTGTCGGGTATTTCCGGCGATCCGGCCGTGATCGCGGCGCTGGGGGACGAACTGGCGCTCGGCATCGCCGCCTTATGGGAAGCTGGCCAGCCGATCAACCTCGCAGAGCTGCGCCTGCGCGGCGCCGGCATCGAGGCGCTGGCCAGGGGCGACATCGAGGATGCCGTGTTCGACGGCACCATCGCCATGGCGACGAGCTCGATCGCCCCGTTCTCGGCGCTGGCCGGGCGCGATCTCGACGGACGGCTGAACCTCGAGGCCGAAGGCACGATCAGCCCGCTGATCGGCGGCTTCGACCTGACGCTCGACGGCGAAGGCACCGGGCTGCGGCTCGACGACGCCATCGCCGACCGCCTGCTCGAAGGCGAGGTGGGGATCTCCGGGCGCCTGGCGCGCACCGAGGCCGGCGTGATCGCCGACGATTTCCGTCTCGGCAATGAGCGTATCTCGCTCGGCGCCGATGGCAGCTTTTCCAGCGCTGAGGCCGATTTCGGCTTCGCGCTCGATCTCGCCGATCTGGCACTGGTCGCCCCCGAAGCCTCGGGTGCCATGGCGGTGCGCGGCACGGCGCGCGGCGCCGAGGGCGTCATCGCGCTCGCCGCCGACCTGTCGGTGCCGCAGGGCGCGCTGGTGGAGCGCGAGCTGCGCGACGGCCGGCTCGCCTTCGAAGGCGTGTTGAATGCCGAGGGGCTGAACGGTGCCATCAGCGGTGGCGCAAATCTCGACGGGCAGGCGGTGACGCTCGCCGCCGGGGTCGAGGCTAATGCCGAGCGACGCGCGCTCACCGATCTCGCCTTCACCGCGCCCGGCGCGCGGCTGACCGGCGATGTGGCGCAGGGCGAGGACGATCTGCTGACCGGTCGACTGCTGCTCGATGCCAGCGATATCGCCGCGACGGCGGCGCTGGCGCTGGTCGAAGCCACGGGCGCGGCCAATGCCGATATCCGACTGTCCGGCACCGATCAGGGCCAGCGCGCCGAGGTGACGGCCGGGCTCGATGGCGTGCGCCTCGACGACATCCGCATCGGCACGGCAAATCTGGCGCTCACCGCCGACGATCTGTTCGGCGTGCCCATGCTCGACGGCACGATCGAGGGCAGCAGCATCGCTTTCGGCGATATCGGCATCGAGCGGCTTTCCGGCGAGGCTTCGAGCGCCGGCGAAGAGACCCGCTTCGCGCTCGAATCGCGGCTCGCGACCGGTGCCGACATCTCCGCCGCCGGTAATCTCGCGCGCCTGTCCGATGGGCTGCGGCTGGTGCTCGAACGCGCAGCCCTCGACCAGTCCGGCATCAGCGCAAGGCTGACCGCGCCGGCCAGCGTGACCATGGCCGATGACGTCATCACCATCGCGCCCACCGAACTGAGCGTGGGCGGCGGCCGCGTGCGCGTCGGCGGCACCGTGGCCGATGCCATCGCCATCGACCTCGATATCAACGGCCTGCCGCTCTCCATCGCCAATGCCGTCTCGCCCGGCCTCGGGCTCGCGGGCAGCGTCGACGGCACGGCGCGCGTCACCGGCTCGGCCTCGAGCCCGCAAGTCAGTTTCTCCGCCAGCGCTTCGGGACTGGATGCTTCCGCGCTGTCCGGGCTCGGTGTCGCCCCGTTCTCGGCCTCGACCGAAGGCAGCTTCGCCGACAATGCCGTGACGCTGGCGCGGCTCGATCTGCGCGGGGCGACGGGGCTCGCCGTATCCGGTTCCGGGCGCGTTCCGCTTGCCGGCCCGGGCGTCGATTTCAGCCTCGAAGGCACGGCGCCGCTGGCGCTCGCCAACCGTTTCGTCATCGATCGCGGCGGCCAGGCCTCGGGCACCGCCAACCTGTCGGCGCGGGTGACGGGCAGCCTTTCCAACCCGCAATTTTCCGGCACCGTCACCACTTCCGGCGCCGGCTATATCGACGCCGAGACCAGCTTGCGGCTGACCGACATCAACACAAGCATCATCCTGACCGGCACCGAGGCGCGCATCGAATCCTTCGGCGCCAATCTCGCCACCGGCGGCAGCCTGTCCGGCTCGGGCCGCGTCGGGCTGACCGGCCAGTTCCCGGCCGACATCTCGCTGGCGCTCAACCAGGCGCGCTATTCCGACGGCGAGATGGTCGCGGCCACGGCCTCGGGCAATCTCACCGTTTCCGGCAATCTGCTCGGCAATCCGCTGCTCGGCGGCACCATCTTCATCGAGCGCGCCGAGATCACCGTACCGGAAGGTTTTGGCGGCGGCGGCGTTCTGGTCGACGTGACCCACCGCGCCCCGCCGCCACAGGTCGCGCAGACGCTCGAGCGCGCCCGCATCCAGACCGGCGGCACTGCACCGGCGCCGGCCGCGCGCAGCCCCGGCCTGCTGCTCGACGTGACGCTGAACGCGCCCAACCAGATTTTCGTGCGCGGGCGCGGGCTGGACGCCGAGGTGGGCGGCTCGGTGCGCCTTGCCGGACCAGTCGACAATCTCCAGCCGGTCGGCGCCTTCGAGCTGCTGCGCGGGCGCCTGTCCATCCTCGGCCAGCGCATCGATTTCGAAAGCGGCTCGGTGACGCTGGTGGGCGATCTCGACCCGATCGTCAATTTCATCGCTCGCACCGAGGGCGACGGCATCACGATTTTCGTCACCATCACCGGGCGCGTCTCCGAGATCGACGTCGCCTTCTCCTCCAATCCGGCGCTGCCGCAGGACGAGGTGCTGTCGCGCCTGATCTTCAACCGCGGCGTGGGCGAGTTGAGCCCGTTGCAGATCGCACGTCTGGCCGCGGCGGCGGCCGAGCTCGCCGGCGGCGGTGGCGGCGGCGGCCCGCTCGATGCGTTGCGCTCGGCGGCCGGGCTGGCCGACCTCGACGTGGTGACCGACGCCGAAGGCAATGTGGGCGTTCAGGCCGGCACCTATATCCAGGACAACGTCTATCTCGGCGTGACGGCGGGTGCAGAAGGCCAGAGCAGGGTGACGATCAATCTCGACGTGACCGACGATCTGACCATCACCGGCGCCGCCTCGCAGAACGGCAATTCCAGCATCGGCGTGTTCTACGAGCGCGATTACTGACGGCGCGGGCGTTCGCGTAGCATCATAGCTCGCGCTCCAGCACCGTGCCCACCACGAGTCGGAGTCAGCGGGGTGGCAACCACATTGCTGCGCATGCGGCGATAAAAAGGCCCGCCGAAGCGGGCCTTTTCTTTTTCGGTCAGCGGGCGATGCCGGTGCGTTGGGCCTTGGCCTCGTCGTACCACCACACCGAGGGGAAACCCGAGGAGAAGGCGGGCAGCGGGTCGGGGTGGCTGAAGCGGTCCCATCGGGCGATGCGCGAATTGCGCAGGGAATAGCTCGGCACGATGTAGTGATTGGCCATCAGCACCCGGTCGAGCGCGCGCGTGGCGGTTTCGAGGGCCTCGCGGTCCGGCGCGAAGATCACCGCGTCGATCAGCGCGTCGACCGCTGGGTTCGAGATGCCGGCATAGTTCTGCGCGCCCTCTTCGTTCACCGACACCGAGCCGAAGAAATAACGCTGCTCGTTGCCCGGCGACATGGATTGCGCCCAGCCAGAATAGACCATGTCGTAATCAAAGCTGCGGATGCGGGCGACATATTGTGCCGAATCCGAGACGCGTATGGAGGCGGCGATGCCGATCTGGGCGAGGTTGGCGACGAAGCTTTGCGCCACCGGCTCGATGGTCGGACCGTTGAGCAGGATCTCGAAGCTCAACTGCCGACCGGATTCGTCGACCAGCCGCGTGCCGTCGAGCCGGTAGCCGGCCTCGGCCAGCAGGTCGAGCGCGGTGCCCAGATTGGCGCGCAACGCGGCAGCGTCGGCGGAGACCGGGTTGGCGTACTCTTCGGTGAACACACTCTCCGGCACCTGGTCACGCACGGTTTCGAGCAGTTCGAGCTCGGCCCCTTCCGGCAGGCCCTGCCAGCGCAGGTCTTCGAGGCCGTAGAAATAGGAATCGATGCGCTCGTACTGGTCGTAGAACAGGGTGCGGTTCAGCTCCTCGAAATTGAAGGCATAGTTCAGAGCCTCGCGCACCAGCGGATCCTGGAATTTTTCCTGGCGCAGATTGGGGATGAAGCCGACCATGATGCCGCTATTGGCATAATCCTGCGGAAACAATTCGCGCACCACGCGGCCATCATTGACGGCAGGAAAATCGTAGGCCGTGGCCCAGCGGCGGGCCTGGTTCTCGTTCCACCAGTCGAACTGGTCGGCCTTGAAGGCCTCGAACTGCACGCTGAGATCGAGGAAGAACTCGTAGCGGATCTCGTCGAAATTGTTCTTGCCGATCTGCGTCGGGTGCTCGAGGCCCCAATAATCCTCGACCCGCTCATAGGTAACCGTCTGGCCGGGCACGAAACTGCCGACGCGATAGGGGCCGGAGCCGAGAGGCGGTTCGAGGGTGATGCGGCTGATATCGCGCGGGCTGCCATCCGGCGCCGTGCCTTCCCACCAGTGCTTTGGCAGCACCAGCAGCTGGGCGAGGATTTTCGGCAGCTCGCGATTGCCGGTCTGGTCGAAGGCGAAGGTGACCTCGCCCGGCGCCGTTTCCTCGGCCGAGGTGACGTTGGCGTAATACTGGGCGATGTTGGGGTTCAGCTCGCGCTGCTTGTCGAAGGAGAAGATGACGTCGGCGACGGTCACCGGTTCGCCGTCATGCCAGCGCGCATCGGGGTTCAGCCGGAAGGTGACCGAGGAATAGTCGGCCGGATAGCGCACCGCTTCGGCCAGAAGGCCATAGTCGACGAGGGATTCGTCGAGCGCGGGGGTGAACAGGGTCTCGTAGATCAGGCCCAGCCCCGAGGCGACCTCGCCCTGCGGCAGGATGGGGTTGAAGCTGTCGAAGCCGCCCATGTCGCCGAGCCGCACCAGCCCGCCCTTGGGGGCGTCGGGATTGACGTAGTCGAAATGCGCGAACCCGGGCGGGTAGTGCGGCTCGCCATGCGCCGCCATGGCATGCAGCCACGTGTCGGTGTCTCCGTCCTGCGCCGTTGCCGCCGGGGCGAGGGCCAGCATCGCCACCGCTGCGAGGCCCGCCATCCATGATCGCATGTGCTGCATCCTCGTGGCCTTTCGTCTGAAACCAATGTCCTGAATGTTCACATCTTCGCACCGCCGGCCACCACCTTGAGGTCGAGCGCGGCGGCGAGCAATTGCTTTGTATAGGGTTCGCGCGGCGCCTCGAAGACTTCACCGGCCGGACCCTGCTCGACGATCCGGCCCTGGCGCATGACGACGATGCGGTCGGCCAAAGCGCGCACCACGCGCAGATCGTGCGAGATGAAGATGTAGGTCAGCCCGCGCTCCTCGCGCAGCCGCGCCAGAAGGTCGACCACCTGCGCCTGGATGGAGACGTCGAGCGCCGAGGTCGGCTCGTCCAGCACGATCAGCTTCGGTTCGAGCACGATGGCGCGCGCGATGGCGACGCGCTGGCGCTGGCCGCCGGAGAATTCGTGCGGATAGCGGTCGCGGCTCGCAGGGTCGATGCCCACGGCTTCGAGCGCGGCGACGACCCGCTCGGCGCGCTGCTCGACGCTGAGGGTGCGGGCATGGACCTTCAGGCCTTCCTCGACGATATCGGCGATCGACATGCGCGGGCTCAGCGAGCCGTAGGGGTCCTGGAACACGATCTGCATGTCGGCGCGGTGCGGGCGCATGGCGCTCCACGACTTGCCGGAGATGGTCGCGCCGTCGAAGCGGATCTCGCCCTCCGAGGCGATGAGGCGCAACAGCGCCAGCCCCAGCGTCGACTTGCCCGACCCGCTCTCGCCGACGATGCCGAGCGTTTCCCCGCGCCTGACTACGAGATCGACGCCGTCGACGGCGCGGATGTTCCCCACCGTACGCCGCATCAGCCCGGCGCGGATCGGGAACCAGACTTTCAGACCCTTGGCCTCGACCAGCACCTCGCCGCCCGTCACCTCGCCGCGCTGGACCACCTGCGGCTGGGCGGCGAGCAGGTGCTGCGTATAGTCGTGTTGGGGCGCGGAAAACACCGCCTCGGTCGGCCCGGTCTCGACGATCTCGCCCCGGCGCATGACGCAGACGCGGTCGGCGATGCGCCGGACGATGGAAAGGTCGTGGGTGATGAACAGCAGCGCCATGCCGTAGCGCGCCTGCAGGGATTTGAGCAGCGCCAGGATCTGCGCCTGCACCGTCACGTCGAGCGCGGTGGTCGGCTCGTCGGCGATCAGCAGGCGCGGCTCGTTGGCGAGCGCCATGGCGATCATCACGCGCTGGCGCTGCCCGCCGGACAACTGGTGCGGATAGGCGCCCAGCCGCTCCTCGGGATTGGGGATGCCGACCTCGCGCAGCAATTCGATGATGCGTTCGCGTCGGGCCGAACCGCTCAGCCGCTTGTGCAGCGTCAGCACCTCGCCGAGCTGGCGTTCTATGGAGTGCACCGGGTTGAGCGAGGTCATCGGCTCCTGGAAGATCATCGAAACCGTATTGCCGCGCACGGCGCGCAATTCAGCCTCGCTCGCCGATAAAAGGTCCTTGCCCGCGAAGCGGATGGCGCCGCCCGGATGGCTGGCCGGCGGATAGGGGAGGAGCTTCAGCACCGACAGCGCCGTCACCGACTTGCCCGATCCGCTCTCGCCGACCAGCGCCACGGTCTCGCCGGCGTGGATGGTGAAGGACACGTTCTTGACCGCTTCGAGCGTGCCGAAGCTGACGGAGAGGTTCTCGACCGAGAGCAGGGGCGCGGCGCTCATCGGAAGGTCTTGCGCGGGTCGAACGCGTCGCGCACCGCCTCCCCGATGAACACCAGCAGCGTCAGCATGGTGGCGAGGGTGAAAAAGCCCGACAGGATCAGCCACGGCGCCTGAAGGTTGCGCTGGCCCTGCTGCAGGAGTTCGCCGAGCGAGGGCGAGCCGGAGGGCAGGCCGAAGCCGAGAAAGTCGAGCGAGGTCAACGTGGTTACCGAGCCGGCGAGGATGAAGGGCATGAAAGTCAGCGTCGCCACCATGGCGTTGGGCAGCATGTGGCGGAGCATGATGACGAGGTTGGATACGCCGAGCGCGCGGGCGGCGGTGATGTACTCGAAATTGCGTGCGCGTAAAAATTCGGCGCGCACGATGCCGACCAGCGACACCCAGGAGAACAGCAGCAATATGCCGAGCAGCAGCCAGAAGCTGGGCTCGAACACGCTGGCGATGATCAGGAGCAGGTAGAGCGAGGGGATCGAGGTCCAGATCTCGATGAAGCGCTGGAACAGCAAATCGGTCAACCCGCCGAAATAGCCCTGCACCGCGCCGGCGGCGACGCCGACCACCGAGGAGACGATGGTGAGGATGAAGCCGAACAGCACCGAGACGCGGAAGCCGTAGAGCAGGCGCGCCACCACGTCGCGTCCGGTATTGTCGGTGCCGAGCCAATGCACATTGCCCCAATGGCAGTCCGGATCGGCGGTGCCGAGCGGCAGGCGCGAGCAGATCTCGTCCCATTCCATGGTCCAGGAGGGTGGGCCGGGATAGGGGGTCGGCAAATTGGTATCGCGCGTCGCGTCTCCGTAGCGGATCGGCGGCCAGAGCATCCAGCCATGGGCCTCGATCTCGTCGCGGTTGAGCGGGTTTCGGTAATCGGTGGTGGCGAGGAAGCCGCCGAATTTGGTCTCAGGATAGTCGACAAAGGCCGGAAACAGCAATTCGCCCTGGTACATGGCGAGGAATGGCCTGTCGTTGGCGACGAACTCGGCGCCCATGGCGACGACGAACAGGACGAGGAAAATCCAGAAGGAATACCAGCCGCGCCTATTGCGCCGGAAATTGTCGAACCGGCGCCGGTTGATCGGCGACAGTTTCCCCTTGCGCGGCAACGGAGTGGGGGCGGGCTCGATGATGCCGGAAGCGGGCGGCGGGACGGTGACGCTCATACTTCGCGGCTCTCGAAATCGATGCGCGGGTCGATCCACATATACATCAGGTCGGATACCAGCCCGACCACCATGCCGAGCAGCGAGAAGATGAACAGCGTGCCGAAGATGACCGGGAAATCGCGGCTCTCGATGGCGCGAAAGCCCATCAACCCCAGCCCGTCGAGGCTGAATATGGTCTCGATCAGCAGCGAGCCGCCGAAGAAGGCGCCGATGAAGGCGCCGGGAAAGCTGGCGATGATCAGCATCATCGCGTTGCGGAACACATGCCCGTAGAGGACCTTGCGCTCGGTCAGCCCCTTGGCGCGGGCGGTGGTGACGTATTGTTTGCCGATCTCGTCGAGGAAGGAATTCTTGGTCAAGAGCGTCGTGGTGGCGAAGGCGCCGAGCGCCAGCGCCGTCACCGGCAACACCATGTGCCACAGATAGTCGAGGATCTGCTGGTACCACGGCATGAAGGCCCAGCCGGGCGAGACCAGCCCGCGCAGCGGGAAGATGGACAGAAAGCTGCCGCCCGAGAACAGAACGATCAAGAGGATGGCGATGACGAAGCCGGGTATGGCATAGCCGACGATGATCAGGCTCGAGGTCCACACGTCGAACCTCGTGCCGTCGCGCACCGCCTTGGCGATGCCGAGCGGGATCGACACGCCATAGCCGATCAGTGTCAGCCACAGTCCTAGCGAGATCGAGATCGGCAGGCGGCTGACGATCATGTCGACCACGCGCTGGCCGGTGAAGAAGCTGGTGCCGAAATCGAAGCGCAGATAATTGCCGAGCATGGTGAAGAAGCGCTCGACCGGCGGACGGTCGAAGCCGAACTGGCGCTCGATGCGCTCGATCAGTTCGGGCCTCAGCCCGCGCGAGCCGCGATAGGCGCCGGTGGCCGACTGGCTGGTATCCGCCGCACGCACCTGCCCGGGGCCGAAATCGCCGCCCTCGGCGCCTGAAAACCGCTCGGTGATCGAGCCGGCCTCACCGCTGATGCGTGCGATGGCCTGCTCGACGGGGCCGCCCGGGGCGAGCTGGGCGACGGCGAAGGTCACGAGCATGATGCCGAACAGGGTCGGTATCATCAGCAGGACGCGACGCAGGATATAGGCGGCCATCGGCACTCCAGGACCCAGGAGACGAAGCGCGAAGCGGTTTGCGCATCGCGTGGAATCGACCATGATGGCGCGCGCTTGGCAAGCAACAGCAACAGGCTGTGAGCGCCGCGCAGGAGGAAACCATCTTGACCAACGCCCTGATGACGAACGGCGACGCCGAATGGACCGAGCTGGGGCCCGGCAACCGCCGCCGCGTGCTCATCCATCTGCCCGAGCTGATGCAGGTCGAGTTCGGGTTCGACGAGGGCGCCGTGGGCGCGCTGCACTCGCACCCGCATGTGCAGGTCAGCTATGTCGCCGAAGGGTGCTTCGAGGTGACGATCGGCGACGTGACGGCCGAAGTCGGCACCGGCGGCAGCTTCATCGTGCCGTCCAACGTGCAGCACGGCGTGCGGGCGCTGACGGCGGGACGGCTGATCGACGTGTTCACGCCGATGCGCGAGGATTTCCTTTGAGCGGGAAAAAATCCGGCATGGCGGCGCTGTGACCGTTTAAGGCTTTTGCTGTATAACCGTCTCCACGATGCGGGGCAAAACGGTGCCGGTGGGGCGATGACTGGCTTGATGCGCATGCTGTTGCTGGTGGTGGGGCTGGGGGCGGCGATGCTGCCCGCAGCGGCCGACGAGGCGCAAATCGACGCCGCCATCGATGCCGGGCGCGGCAGCGCCAGCTCGTTCCGCACCGCCTTCGCCGTATTGCAGGATGCGGTTTCGCGGGCCGATGCGCCGACCATCGCCTCGCTCGCCAATTACCCGCTGCCGGTGACGGTCGATGGCCGGCGGAGCGTCTTGCGCGGCGAGGCCGAGTTCGTCTCGCGCTACGAGACGGTGATGACCGAGGCGCTGGCCCGGATCATCCTCGACCAGGATTATGGGCAATTGCGGCTCGATGGCGAGATCGTGGTGTTCGGTGCCGATGCCTTGCGCATGCGGCCCTATTGCACCGACCGCAGCTGCGCGGCGAGCTACTGGCTGATCACCGCCATCCGCACCGAGTGACGCCGTGCTGCTCGGCGTCATCTTCTATATCGCCGTGACCGCCGACGCCATGTCGGGCGCGCTCGCCGCCGGGCGGCGCAAGATGGACTGGTTCGGCACCATCATCATCGCCTTCGTCACCGCGCTGGGCGGGGGCACGGCGCGCGACATCCTGCTCGACCACTATCCGCTGACCTGGGTCGGCAACCCCTATCTGCTGCTGCTGGTGACGGGGGCGGCGCTGGTCACCATCGCCATCGCCCGCGTGGCGCATCGCCTGCGCTGGCCGTTCCTGATCCTCGATGCGCTGGGGCTGGTGGCGTTCACCATCATCGGATGCAATGTGGCGCTCGAATTCGGACACCATCCGATCATCATCATCGTCTCGGGGATGATCACCGGCATCGTCGGCGGAATCCTGCGCGACGTGCTGTGCAACGACATCCCGCTGGTGTTCTCGGCCGAGCTCTATGCCACGGTGTCGATCGTCACCGGCAGCGTCTATCTGGGCGGGCTGGCCCTGGGGCTTTCGCCCGATCTGATGGTGATCCTTGCCATGGTCATCGGCTTTCCCTTCCGCATGGCGGCGATCGTCTTCCATTGGGAAATGCCGAAATTCGTCTATGACAAGGATCTGCGCTGACGCGCGCCCTTCCCGCCCGGCCGCTTCTGTGGCAAGCAGCCGCTACCATACGAGATCAGGAGATTGAGCCGTGAAGCAGACCTGGCGCTGGTTCGGACCCAAGGATTTGACCAGCATCGACGACATCACCCAGGCCGGCGCCGCCGGCGTGGTCAGCGCGCTGCATCACGTGCCGAACGGGGTCGTCTGGTCGCCCGAGGAGATCGCCATCCGCCATCGCGAGATCGGCACGCGCAAGGACGGCACGCCTTCCGGGCTGACCTGGGATGTGGTCGAGAGCCTGCCGGTCTCCGAGGACATCAAGAAGCAGAAGGGCGACTGGCGCGAGCACATCGCCAGCTACAAGGTCTCGCTGGCCAACCTCGCCGCCAGCGGCATCGGGGTGGTGTGCTACAACTTCATGCCGGTGATCGACTGGACCCGCACCGATCTGCGCTGGGGCCTGCCCAATGGCGGCTCGTGCATGCGCTTCGACATCGTCGATTTCGCCGTGTTCGAGATCCACGTG
>JAEWHZ010000190.1 GCA_023387585.1 Pseudomonadota bacterium | reverse complement strand
TGGCCGGGCTGATCGCCTATTACAGCCGCTACAACTTTTTCTACCTTGCGGTGACCGCGCATTCGGACGGGCAGCGCGAGCTGCTGATCATGAGCTCGGAGGCGAGCTTTCCCAATGGCGAGCTGCGCTTTCCCGCCGATCCGGTGCAATTGCCGGCCGAGGGCAAGGTGCGGCTGGTGCTAAAAATCCGCGGCGGGCAGAGCCTGCAATTTTCCTATGCGCTCGATGGCGAGGATGAGCTGGTGCCGATCGGGCCGGTGCTCGATGCCTCGATCCTGTCCGACGAGTGCGGCGGCCATCAGGCGCATGGCAGCTTCACCGGCGCTTTCGTGGGCATGGCGGCGCATGATCTGAACGGCACGGCGCTGCGGGCGGGGTTCGAGCATTTCATCTATCGGCCGGTGCGGCACGAGAGCGACCGGTACGAGGTGTGAGATGGGCAAAACCGGGTCCTCAGCAGGGGCGGGCTGTTGTTTCGGGCCGGCAACTGCCCTAGCGTGCCGCGCTTGATGACAGCCCAGAAACTCCCGTGACCTGATGCCCGAGGCCCAGCCTGCTCCCGACGCTGCGACGGCAGCCGTGACGCCGATGATGGCGCAGTATTTCGAGATCAGGTCGGCCAATCCGGGCTATCTGCTGTTCTATCGCATGGGCGATTTCTACGAGCTGTTCTTCGAGGATGCCGAGATCGCCTCGGGCGCGCTCGGCATCGTGCTCACCAAGCGCGGCCGGCATCTGGGCGAGGACATCCCCATGTGCGGCGTGCCGATCCATGCCGCGCAGGACTATCTGCGAAAGCTGATCGCGCTCGGGCATCGCGTCGCCATCTGCGAGCAGGTCGAGGACCCGGCCGAGGCCCGGAAGCGCGGCGGCAAGTCGGTGGTGAAGCGCGACGTGGTGCGGCTGGTGACCGCCGGCACGCTGACCGAGGACGATCTGCTGCCGCAGCGCGGCGCCAACTATCTCGTCTCGCTGGCAAGGCTGGCGCGCACCGATGCGGAGCTCGCGGTCGCCTGGGCCGACATCTCGACCGGCGAGACCTATCTGGGCGAAGTCGAGACGGGCGGGCTGGCCGACATGCTGGCCCGGCTCGATCCTTCGGAAATCCTGATCTCCGAGCCCCTGCGCCAGGCGCTGGACGAGGCGCGGGCGGTGCCGCAAAACCTTGCCGGGCGGATGACGGTGCTGGCGCCGGACACCTTCGACAGCGAGGCGGCGACGCGCCTGCTACGCGATATCTTCGCCGATGGCGGGTTCGATCCGACCGCGCATAGCCGCACGGCGCGCGCGGCGCTCGGGGCGTTGTTCTTTTATGTGCGCGAGAGCCAGAAGGGCGTGGGGCTGGTGCTGGCGCCGCCCGAGCGCGAGGAAGGCGAGACGCTGCTGGGCATCGACCTCGCGACCCGCGCCTCGCTGGAACTGCTCGAAGCCCAGCGCGGGGGCAGCGCCGGCTCGCTGCGCGCGGCGATCGACCTGACGGTGACGAGCGGCGGGGCGCGTGAATTCGCCCGGCGGCTGGCGGCGCCGCTGCGCCAAGCCGATGCGATCAATGCGCGGCTCGACGCGGTGGCGGCGCTGGTGGACGATCCCGTGCTGTGCGAGCAGTTGCGCGCCGGCCTCAAGGGCCAGCCGGACATGGCGCGGGCGATGACGCGGCTGGCGCTGGGTCGCGGGGGGCCGCGCGACCTGTCGGCGGCGGGGCGCGCGATTGCAGGCGCGGTGGCGCTGGGACAGCGGCTGGGCGCAACGGAGGCGCTGCCGGCGATGCTTTCGGGGCTGGGCGAAAAGCTGGCCGGCGCGCCGGAAGCGCTGGCCGAGGACATCGTTTCGGCGCTCGAGGACACTGTGCCGGTGCTGGCGCGCGAGGGCGGGTTCGTGCGCGCCGGCTATGACGGCGAACTCGACGGCGAGCGCAGACTGGCGACCGAGGCGCGCGGGGTGATCGCGGCGCTCGAGGCGCGGCTGAGCGCGGAAACCGGGCTCAAGAGCCTGCGCATCAAGCACAATGGGGTGCTGGGCTATTTCGTCGAGCTGCCGGCGGCGCAGGGGCAAAGACTGCTCGAGCCGGAGAGCGGGTTCGTCCATCGCCAGACGCTGGCCAGCGCCATGCGCTTCACGACGCCGGAGCTGGCCGAGCTCGAAGGGCGGATCGCGCGCGCCGCCGAAGCCGCGCTCGGCATCGAGCAGCGGATTTTCGAACGGCTGAGCGAAGACGTGGTTTCGCGCACCGAGGCGCTGCGCGGGGTGGCGGCGGCACTGGCCGAGCTCGACGTGGTGGCGGCGCTGGCGCATCTGGCCGCGCGGCGCAATTATGTGCGGCCGGCCATCGACGACAGCCTCGCCTTCGAGATCGTCGGCGGGCGGCATCCGGTGGTCGAGACCATGGTGGCCGAGGCGCGGCGCAGCTTCGTCGCCAACGATTGCGACCTGACCGGCAGCGCCGATGCCGGCGGCGGGGCGCTATGGATCGTCACCGGCCCGAACATGGGCGGCAAGTCGACCTATCTGCGCCAGAACGCGCTGATCGCGGTGATGGCGCAGATGGGCAGCTTCGTGCCGGCCGACAGCGCCCATATCGGCGTCGTCGACCGCGTGTTCTCGCGCGTCGGCGCTTCGGACGACATCGCCCATGGCCGCTCGACCTTCATGGTCGAGATGGTGGAGACGGCGACGATCCTGGCGCGGGCCAGCATGCGCTCGCTGGTGGTGCTCGACGAGATCGGGCGCGGCACGGCGACCTTCGACGGGCTGGCGATCGCCTGGGCGACGCTCGAGCACCTCAATGCGCGCATCGGCTGCCGGGCGCTGTTCGCCACGCATTTCCACGAGCTGACCGGACTGGCGAGCCGGCTGGAGCGGGTGGCCAACGTCACCATGAAGGTGCGCGAATGGCAGGGCGAGGTGGTGTTCCTGCACGAGGTGGGGCGCGGCGCCGCCGACCGCTCCTACGGCATCCAGGTGGCGCGGCTGGCGGGCCTGCCCGACGAGGTGGTGGCGCGGGCGCGCCAGGTGCTGGAACGGCTGGAAAAAGGCGGGGCCGGGCGCCCCTCTTCCGCGCCCCTCGCCGGCGTGCTAGACGAATTGCCGCTGTTCGCGCATGCGCCGGCGGAGCCGGACATGGGCGATCCATCCGATCCCGTCGGCGAACTGCTCGACACCATTCGCCCCGACGAGACTTCGCCCCGCGAAGCGCTCGAGCTGGTCTACAGGTTGAAATCTCTGCGCAATGACGCTCGCCGACACTGAAACGAGGCCCGAAGGCTTCGAACTCAGGACCGCTGAGACCATAGAGAAGGAGATCGGCGCGCTGCTGGACGGTGCCGATCCGCGCGCGCCGGCCGCGCGCGCCATGGTGCTCGGCCATCTGCGCGGCGTGCTCGCCGATGCCCGGGCCGGCGCCGAGGCGGAATTGCTCGAAACCAGCAAGGGGCTCAGATGCGCCCGGCACCTGTCGGCGGCGCAGGACGAGATCGTGCGCTTCATCCACCTGTTCGCGACCAGGCACGTCTATCCGCTGACCAACCCCTCGGGCGCCGAGACCATCGCGCTGGCGGCGGTGGGCGGGTATGGGCGCGGCACGCTGGCGCCGGGCTCGGACATCGACCTCTTGTTCATCCTGCCCTATCGCCAGACGCCCTGGGGCGAGCAGGTCACCGAATACGTGCTCTACATGCTGTGGGATTTGGGCCAGAAGGTCGGGCACGCGGTGCGCTCGGTGGACGAATGCCTGCGCATGGCGCGCACCGACATGACGGTGCGCACGGCGACGCTCGAGGCGCGGTTCCTGACCGGGCACGCGCATCTGTTCGAGCAGCTGGTGACGCGCTTCGCCTCCGAGATCGTGCCGCGCAGCGGGCCGGAATTCATCGCGGCGAAAATGGCCGAGCGTGACGAGCGCCACCGGCAGATGGGCAATACGCGCTATGTGGTCGAGCCCAACATCAAGGACGGCAAGGGGGGGTTGCGCGACCTCAACACGCTGTTCTGGATCGGCAAGTATTTCTACCAGGTGCGCGACGCGCAGGAGCTGATCGGCAAGGGCGTGTTCGACCAGTCCGAATACCGCGTGTTCCAGCGCGCCGAGGACTTTTTGTGGGCGGTGCGCTGCCACCTGCATTTCGTGACCGGGCGCGCCGAGGAGAAGCTGACCTTCGACGTGCAGCCGGATCTGGCGCGGCGCATGGGGTATGGCGAGCGGCTCGGGATGCTCGGGGTCGAGCGCTTCATGAAGCGCTATTTCCTCGTCGCCAAGGATGTGGGCGATCTGACGCGCATCTTCTGCACCAGCCTCGAATTCGCCCATGCCAAGGACATGGACCTCGTCGGGCGCGTGCTGGCGCCGTTCCGGCGCGGCAAGCAGAAAATCCGCGGCGAGGCGGATTTCATCGTCGATTCCGGGCGGCTGAACGTGGTGCGCGAAAACGCCTTCGAGACCGATCCGGCCAATCTGATCAAGCTGTTCCTGATCGCCGGGCGCGAGGCGCTGCTGCTGCATCCCGAGCTGGTCAAGGCGGTGCGCCGCTCGCTGCGGCTGATCGACAACGGCTTGCGCGCCGACCGGCGGGCGAACGCGTATTTCCTCTCCGTGCTGACCGCGCCGCTCTCGGTGGAGCGCATGCTGCGGGCGATGAACGAATCCGGGGTGCTGGGCCGGTTCGTGCCCGAATTCGGCAAGATCGTCGCACTGATGCAGTTCAACATGTACCACCACTATACGGTCGACGAGCACCTGATCCGCGCCGTGGGGGTGATGGCCGAGATCGCCAATGGCGGGCTGCGCGACGAGCTGCCGCTGACCCATGAACTGCTGCCCCAGCTCAACGACACGCGGCTGCTCTATGTGGCGCTGTTCCTGCACGACATCGCCAAGGGCAGGCCGGAGGACCATTCCGTCGCCGGCGCCCGCATCGCGCGGCGGCTGTGCCCGCGGCTGGGGCTGAGCGCAGCCGAGACCGACACCGTGGCCTGGCTGGTCGAACATCACCTCTTGATGAGCGAGGTGGCGCAGGCGCGCGACATCCAGGACCCGGAGACGGCAAAAGCCTTCGCCGACATCGTGCAATCGCCGCAGCGGCTGGCGCTGCTGATGATCCTGACCGCCTGCGACATCCGCGCGGTGGGACCGGGCGTGTGGACGGGGTGGAAGGGCTCGCTTTTGCGCGCGCTCTATTATGCCACCGAGCCGCTGCTGTCGGGCGGGCATACGCAGGTGACGCAGTCGGACCGCATCGAGGCGGTGCGGGACATGCTGGCGGGGGCGCTGGAAAGCTGGGACCCGGAAGAGGTCAAAGCCTATCTGGGGCGGCATTACGACCATTACTGGCTGCGCGCCGAGCCCGAATTGCAGGTGGGGCATGCGCGGATGATCCGCCAGGCGGATCGCGCGGGCGAGGCCTTTGCCGGCTCGATCCGCGTCAAGGCGTTCGAGGGCATCACCGAGGTGTCGTTCTATACGCCCGACCATCCGCGGCTCTTGTCGCTGATCGCCGGGGCCTGCACCATGCAGGACGCCTCGATCATCGGGGCGCAGATCTTCTCCACCCGCGACGGGCGGGCGATCGACACCTTCCGGCTGCGGCGCAGCTTCACCTCGGACGAGGACGAGAAGGTACGCGCGACCCGCATCATCGACACGGTACGCCAGCTCTTGCAGGGCCAGCGCCAGATCCTGATCGACCTGGGCAAGGAGAGCCGGCACAACAAGCGGCTGCGCCCGTTCTCGCTGCCGGCCGAGGTGATGGTGTCGAACTCGCTGTCGGAAAAATTCACGGTGATCGAGGCCTCGGGGCTCGACCGCATGGGGCTGCTGCACCAGCTCACCCGCGTGATATCCGATCTCAGCCTGACCATCGGCTCGGCGCATATCGGCACCTATGGCGAGAAGGCGGTCGACGTGTTCTACGTCACCGACCTGACGGGCCAGAAAATCCATTCGCGCACCCGCCAGCGCCGCATCCACGATGCTCTGATGGACGTGTTCGAGCGGCGCGAGGAGAAGAAGGCCGTGAATGCCTGAGCGCGGATCGCGGCCGGTGCGGCCATGAACCTTTACCGCAATTTCCTCTCGGTCGGGGCGCTGACGCTCTTGAGCCGCATCGCCGGCTTCGTGCGCGACGCGCTGATGGCGGCGGTGCTGGGCACGGGGCCGGCGGCGGACGCCTTCTTCGCCGCCTTCCGCTTCCCGAACCTGTTCCGGCGCCTGTTCGCCGAAGGGGCCTTCAACACCGCCTTCGTGCCGATGTTTGCCGGCGCGCTCGAGGAGCGCGGGGAAGAAGGGGCGCGGGAACTGGCCTCGCGCATCCTCGCCTGGCTGGTGCTGTTCCTCGTCGTCGTCACCATCCTCGCCGAAATCTACATGGACACGGTGCTGATCCCGTTCGTCCCCGGCTTTCTCGACGATCCGGCGAAATATGAGCTGACCGTGTTCCTGACGCGGCTGCTGTTCCCCTATCTCGCCTGCATGTCGCTGATGGCGGCCTATGCGGCGATCCTCAACAGCCTGGGAAAATTCTTTGCCGCCGCCTTCGCGCCGGTGCTGCTCAACCTCGTCTCCATCGCCGCGCTGGTGCCGCTGGTGACCTTCGCCGTGCAGGCGCCGGAAGGGGCGGCGTTCTGGGTGGCGATCGCGACGCTGCTCGGGGGCATCGCCCAGCTGTGGCTGGTGTTCACGGCGCTCAAGCGCACCGGCATGGTGCCGAAATTCCGCCTGCCGCGCCTCGATGCCGATGTGCGCCGGTTCTGGGTGCTGGCGGTGCCGGCGATCCTTGCCGGCGGCATCACCCAGATCAACATCTTCGTCGGCACCATCATCGCCTCGGGAGCCGAGGGCGCGATTTCCTACATCTATTATGCCGACCGGCTGTATCAGCTGCCGCTCGGCATCATCGGCATCGCCATCGGCACGGTGCTGCTGCCCGAATTGAGCCGGCACCTGCGCGGCAACCGGCGCGGCGAGGCCGACCGCACGCAATCGCAGGCGCTGCTGATCGCCATGCTGCTCTCGGTACCGGCGGCGGCGGCGCTGGGGGCGCTGGCCGAGCCGATCGTGCGCGTGTTGTTCGAGCGCGGCGCGTTCGACGCGCTAGCGACGCGCGAATCGGCGCTGACGCTGATCGGCTTCGCGCTCGGCCTGCCGGCCTTCGTCCTGATCCGCGTGCTGCAGCCGGGATTTTTTGCACGCGAGGACACCCTGACGCCGACCGGCTTCGCCGGTGTTTCGGTGGTGATCAACATCGCCGTGTCGCTGATCCTGTTCCCCAGCCTCGCCCATATCGGCATCGCCCTCGCCACCTCGGTCTCGGCCTGGGCCAATGCCTTCCTGCTGTTCTACGCCCTGTCGCGGCGCGGGCATCTGGCGCTGGTGCGCAGCGAATGGCTCAGGCATGGCGGCATCGTCGCGGTCAGCCTGGTGATGGCGGCGGTGCTGTTCGCCCTCGCCCGGCGGGCAGACAGCATCTTCTCGCCCGGCGCGGCGCTGCCGACGCAGGTGGCAGCGCTCGCCGCTATCGTGATCTTCGGGCTGGTGACCTATTTCATCCTGGTGCACATCACCCGCATCCAGCCGCTGGGCGAGCTCTTGCGGCGCTTGCGCCGGCCCCGCGCGCCTCAAGGCCACGCTGCCAAAAGCTAGCTAAAGACGGTAAGGCATGCGGATGCCCGGATCGTCCGGAGGGAAATCACGAAAGTCGCGGGTGACGAGCAAGAAATTGTGCACCTGCGCCGTCGCCCAGACGATCGCATCGGGAAGCTTGAGCCGGTGTGCACGCCGCAGGCTCACGGCCCGTTCCGCAACCAGAGGGTCGACGCCGATGCGCTCGAAGCTGTCGAGAAAGCGACGGATGGCATCTTCCGATTCCGATGGCGCGCCGACCATGACCTCCATCCAGCCGATCACGCTGATGCAGCGCTCGCCATAGCGCTCGATCTCGAGCCGGGCCGGCTCGCGCCCGGCGAGATAATCGATGAGCACATTGGTGTCGAAAAGCGGCTTTACCATTCGCGACGCAAACGCTCCTGGTGAGCGACGCCATCCTCTGCATCCGGCCAGACGCCGAATGCCGCGCCGACCGCATCGCAGCCCTGCCGCTTCAGATACTGGTCGACCGCTTCACGCAGCAGCGCTGCGCGCGGTCGCGACCTGCCCTTCGCCAGACGATCCAGATGTTCAATCTGGGCGGGCTTGATGTCGACAAGGATACGCATGATGTCCTCACGAATATGATATCGACATCATATATCATTTCGCCTCTTGTCTGCCAATAGACCGGATGATAGGTCCGCAGCAGCTTCACCCAGCCGCGAACGACAGTTTCATGAATTTCACGCCGCGCGTCTTTTCCGGCATCAAGCCTTCGGGCGACCTGCATCTGGGCAATTATCTCGGGGCCATAAGGCGCTTCGTGCCCATACAGGACACGCATGAGACCATTTATTGCGTGGCCGACATGCATGCGATCACGGTGTGGCAGGAGCCGGAGGATCTCAGGCGCTGGACCTATGAGATCGCCGCCGCCTATATCGCTTCCGGGCTCGACCCGAAAAAGTCGATCATCTTCAACCAGTCGCAGGTGATCGAACATGCAGAACTGAGCTGGATCTTCAACTGCGTGGCGCGCATGGGCTGGATGGCGCGCATGACCCAGTTCAAGGACAAGGCAGGGGAGAATTCCGAGCAGGTGTCGCTCGGCCTGTTCGCCTATCCTTCCCTGATGGCGGCGGACATATTGCTCTACAAGGCAACGGCGGTGCCGGTCGGGGACGACCAGAAGCAGCATCTCGAACTGACGCGCGACATCGCCAAGAAGTTCAACCACGATTTCCGCAAGCAGATCGCGGCACTGGGCCATGACGGGGATTTCTTCCCCATCACCGAGACGCTGGCCACCGGTCCGGCCATGCGCGTGAAATCGCTGCGCGACGGCACGAAGAAGATGTCGAAATCGGATTCTTCGGACATGTCGACCATCTATATGATGGACGATGCCGACCTGATCGCGAAAAAGATCAAGAAGGCGACCACCGACCCGACGCCTTTGCCGGGCGAGGCGGCGGGGCTGGAGGGGCGGCCGGAGGCGGAAAACCTCGTCGGCATCTTCGCCTCCCTGTCCAACCGCAGCGTCGAGGCGGTGCTGGGCGAATATGGCGGCAAGGGCTGGGGGGCGTTCAAGCCGGCGCTGGCCGATCTCGCCGTTTCGGTGCTGGCGCCGATCGCCGACGAGATGCGCCGGCTGGTGGGCGACCGCGCCGAGATGGACCGAATCCTGCGCGACGGCGCCGGGCGCGCCCGCGCCATCGCCCAGCCGGTGATGGACGAGGTTCGATCCATCGTCGGCTTCGTGCGTTAAGCTGTCGGTCCTGCCGGAACCGCTCCACGAGCCAAGGGAGATGCGGATGCAGCCGCATGCCGAGTATCGACACAAATTCCTCGTCATCATCGACGAGACCGAGGAGTGCGATCGCGCCCTCACCTTCGCGACATGGCGCGTGCACCGCACCGGCGGCACGGTGGTGCTGATGAGCGTCGTCGAACCGCCCGAGTTCCAGGGACTCGGGGTGGAGAGCGTGCTGCGCGCCGAGGCGATCGAACAGGCCGAGCGTAATCTCGACCAGCGCCTGCGCCGCATCCGCGAGATCGGCAATGTCAAGGTCGAGACGCTGGTGCGCGAGGGGGTGGGCACCGAGCAGATCGAGCAGGTGATCACCCGCGACCGCGACATCGCCATCCTGGTGCTGGCCGCTTCCAAGGGCAAGGACGGGCCGGGGCCGCTGGTGACGCATTTCGCCGGCCGCGCCAATGTCATGCTGATCCCGCTGACCATCGTGCCGGGGCATATGAGCGACGAGGAAATCATCGCCATCTGCTGAGCGCGTTCGCCTGGCGCGCTTGCGAAGCGCACAGCCGATCGCCATTTTTGCGGGGGAAAGCGCCCGCTTGACCGCTGCGCGGGACGAGATTAGAATTGTTCTAAATTCATTTTTCCAGCGAGGTCGCCATGTTCATCCAGACCGAAGCCACGCCGAATCCGGCGACGCTGAAGTTCCTGCCCGGCCGCGAGGTTCTGGCCGGCGAACCGCGCGAATTCCGCTCGCGCGAGGCCGCAGCCGCATCCCCGCTCGCCGACGCCCTGTTCGAGGTTCCGGGCGTCAGCTCGGTGTTCCTCGGCGCCGACTTCATCTCGGTGACCAAGGACGACACCAATTGGGCCCATATCAAGCCGGCCATTCTCGGCGCGGTGATGGACCATTTCCTGTCCGGCCGCCCGGTGCTGGCCGAGAACGACGACAGCTTCGCCCTCGAGGACGAGGCCGACGAATTCTTCGACAGCGAGGACGCCGAAACCGTCGAGGTGATCAAGGAACTGCTCGCCACGCGCGTGCGCCCGGCCGTGGCCATGGATGGCGGCGACATCACCTTCCGCGGCTTCCGCGAAGGCACGGTGTTCCTGCATATGCACGGCGCCTGCGCGGGCTGCCCCTCCTCGACCGCGACGCTCAAGAGCGGCATCGAGAACCTGCTGCGCCATTTCGTGCCCGGCGTGGAGCATGTCGAGCAGATCTGATCGGGCGCCGGAGTATCGAGGATTTTGAAGCGCCGGCCTTGTGGCCGGCGTTTTCCATTTCAGAGCTTTTCATCGCGCGTTTCCGATCCCCGGATCACGTCCGAGGAGCAAAAGTGGTATCCACTTTTTCTGGAAACGCTAGAGCATTTCCTGTTCTGATTGAATCAGAACAGGAGCTCTAAGTCTTTGTTTTGTCGCGTTTCCGAACCACAAAAGTGGTATCCACTTTTGCTGGAAACGCTTTAGCCGGTGACCTGATCCAGCGTCTTCTTCCGGCGCCGGCGCACGACCGATGAAGGGATGTTCATGCCCTCGCGGTATTTGGCGACGGTGCGGCGGGCGACGTCGATGCCCTGCTCGCGCTTGAGCATTTCGGCGATGGCGTCGTCGGACAGGATGGCGTCGGCCGGTTCGGCGTCGATCAGCTGGCGGATGCGGTGGCGCACGGCTTCGGCGGAGTGGTCGAGCGCGCCATCGGATGAGGCGATGGCGGTGGTGAAGAAATATTTCATCTCGAACAGGCCGCGCGGGGTGGCGAGGTATTTGTTCGCGGTGACGCGCGAGACGGTCGATTCATGCATCTCGATCTCGTCGGCCACCATGCGCAAGGTCATCGGGCGCAGATGGGCGATGCCGTGCACCAGAAAGCCGTCCTGCTGGCGCACGATCTCGGTGGCGACCTTGAGAATGGTCTGGGCGCGCTGATCGAGGCTCCTGGTCAGCCAGTTGGCGGTTTGCAGGCAATCGGCGAGGAAGGTCTTTTCGGCGCCGTCGCGGGTGCGGCGGGCGACGGAGGCGAAATATTCGCGGTTGACCAGAACGCGCGGCAGCACGTCGGAATT
>JAEWHZ010000016.1 GCA_023387585.1 Pseudomonadota bacterium | reverse complement strand
ACTTGACTTGCCGGCGGGCTGTCGCCACTTTCCGGCCACCTTGGGGCGCGACAGCACCCCGCGCATCCCAAACCGTCAGCCGAACCCCGCAGGGTCCATGCAAACCTATCTCGACTTCGAAAAGCCTGTCGCCGACCTCGAAGGCAAGATCGTCGAACTGAAGTCCCTGTCCTCGACCGACCAGGCCGTCTCGATCGACGAGGAGGTCAGCCGGCTTTCGGCCCGCGCCGAGGAAGCGCTGATCGAGATCTACCGCAAGCTGACGCCGTGGCAGCGCACCCAGGTGGCCCGCCACCCGCAGCGCCCGCATTTTTCCGACTATGCCAAGGCGCTGTTCACCGAATGGCAGCCGCTGGCGGGCGACCGAAAGTTCGCCGAGGACGCGGCGATCCAGGCCGGCTTCGCGCGCATAGACGGGCAGGTGATCGCCGTGCTCGGGCAGGAGAAGGGCAATTCCACTGAAAGCCGGCTCAAGCACAATTTCGGCATGGCGCGGCCGGACGGCTATCGCAAGGCGGTGCGCATCATGGAGATGGCGGACCGGTTCAACATCCCGCTGATCGCCTTCGTCGACACGGCCGGCGCCTATCCCGGGATCGGGGCCGAGGAGCGCGGCCAGGCCGAGGCGATCGCGCGCTCGACGGAAAAATGCCTCGAGCTCGGCGTGCCCAATCTGGCGCTGGTCATCGGCGAGGGCGGCTCGGGCGGGGCCATCGCCATCGCCACCGCCAACCGCGTGCTGATGCTGGAGAACGCCATCTATTCGGTGATCTCGCCCGAAGCCGGCGCCTCGATCCTGTGGCGCGACGCCGGCAAGGCGCAGGAGGCGGCCAACAACATGAAGATCACCGCCCCGGACCTGCTCGGCTTCGGGGTGATCGACGGCGTCATCCCCGAACCGCCGGGCGGGGCGCACCGGCACCCCCAGAAGGTGTTCGACGAGACGCGTGCGGCCATCGGCACCTTCCTCAAGGATTTCGAGGGCCGCGGCAGGCTGGAGCTGCGCGAGCACAGGCGCGAGAAATTCCTCGCCATCGGCACCAATCTGGGCTGACCGGCTTCACGGGTTTGTGAGAGCCGCCAGCGGCGATATCGTGGCTTTATCGAAGGCGTTAGCCGGTCGTTAACCGTGACGGACAACGGCTCGGTAACCAAACGCGCGTTAGCTAGGGCCCAATGTCCACAAATCCGGCCGTGTCGAGCGTGTCCATCCTGCGCAGCCTTCCCAAGTTCATCGTGCTCGGCTGGATCGTCCTGTCGCTTGCCGCCTGCACCGGCTTCGTTGCCGGCGGCAGCACGCGGCATCTGCAGCCGCTGTCGCAATCCATGCAGACGGCGCTGCGCAATCTGGGCTCGAGCCCAGGCGAGCCGATGCTGGTGCGCGTGTTCAAGGAAGAGTCGCGGCTCGAAGTGTGGAAGCGCACCGCTTCGGGCCAGTACCGCCTGCTCAAGACCTATGAGATCTGCGCCTGGTCGGGCGAGCTGGGGCCCAAGATCCGCGAGGGCGACCGGCAGGCGCCGGAGGGCGTCTACAACGTCACCCCGGGGCTGATGAACCCGAATTCGAACTACCACCTCGCCTTCAACACCGGCTTTCCCAACAAGTTCGACCGGGTGCAGGGGCGCACCGGCTCGCATCTGATGGTGCATGGCGACTGCTCCTCGGTCGGGTGCTACGCCATGACCGATGCCGGCATCGCCGAGATCTACGCCCTGGCGCGCGAGACGTTCGCGGGCGGCAATGCCAGCTTCCAGCTGCAGCTGTTTCCCTTCCGCATGACGCCCGAGAACATGGCGCGGCATGCGCAGAGCCCGCATATGCCGTTCTGGCAGAACATCAAGGAAGCCTATGATCATTTCGAGGTTTCCCGCACGCCGCCGGTCTGGGATGTGTGCGAGGGCCGGTATGTCTTCGGCGTCATGGCAGGCTCCAATCTCGACGCCGCCGGTCGGTGCCCGCCGCTGACCCGCAGCGCGGCGCTGACCCAACGCATGCAGGCCGATCAGGCGGCGATGGAGCGCATTCTCGCCGGCGAGGCGCGCCAGCAGCGCGAGGCCGAGGTGATCGCGGCGCGCGGCGCGGCGGTGAACGGAGCCGTCTCGGGGTTCTTTTCGGGGTTCGGCAATCTGTTCGGCGCCGGCGAGGCGCCGGCACAAGCCGCCGTGCCGGCCGCCTCCGGCCTGCCGGTACCGCAGGCACCGCAGCCCCAGGCACCGCACCCCTTGTCGCCGCCGCCGCGCAACTGACATGGTTCGGACCAAGTTGCGGGTACAACTGGCTGCCGCAGGCAGACGGCGGAGCGGTGTGTGAACGACAGCGAACGGAATGATCCGGACTCTTCGACGCGGCTCGATCCGGCCGAAGCGGCGTTGCTGCTGATCGCGGGGCGCATTTCCGCGCCGGTCGAGCCGGAGCCGGTGGAGGCGCCGGAGCCGGAAGCGGGTGAGGGTGCGGCGCCGCCGCAGATGGAGCCGGCCGAGGACGCGGCCGGTGCCGCGCCGGCGATCGAGCCTGTTCCTGCCGACCCTGTTTCCGCCGACCCTTTGGAAGCGCCGCTTGCCGGGGTGGCCGGTGTCGAGCAGGAGCCCGTCGAGGTCGCGGCTCATGTGCCCGATCCGATCGAGGACCCCGTTCCCCCGGCGGAGCCGCCGCCCGATCTCGTCGAATCCATGGACGCCGAGCCGATGGAAGCGGAGCCCGTGGAAGCGGAGCTTGTGGACGAGCCGGCAGAAGACTGGCCGCCCGAGCCGCCGATAATGGCCGCACGCCCGGAGCCGGCTATCGCGCCGGAACGGATCGCGGCCGGAAATCCGCCGCCGCCCGTACCCGAGATCGACGGCGAGCGGTTGGCGGTCCCGCCGCCGGCGGGCATGAATCGCATCATCGTCGCCATCGCGGCGCTGTCGATCCTGTTCGGGCTCGGCGCCATCATGACCAGCGCCTGGGTCTATTCGGAGGCGCAGCGCGATCTGCGCCAACTGGCGACGGACGTCGCGCAATTGCGCGTCGGGCTCGAACTGTTCGCGCGCCAGCAGACCGCGGCGCCGGATGTCGGGGAGGTCTATGCGCGGCTGATGGAGGTCGAACAGTCGGTGCGCGAGGCGCTCTCATCGGCGCCACAGGGGGCAGGGGCGGGGACGGCGCCCGCCCTGCCGTCGATCGGGCTCGGTCCGTCGGCGCAGTCCGATGGCGACTGCCTGCCGCCGGGCACGCGTTTCCTCGTGACCACGGGCGACCGCTATCCGGTGTGCGGCACACAGGGGGTGGTGGAGATATTGAGCGTGGGGGCGCTCGACATCGCGCTCGGGGACGGCAGCGCCGTGGCCATCGGCGGTTCGACCACGCTGGCCAATACCAGCTGCACCGTGTCGGTGCTCAGCGCCAATGAGGACGGCATGTCCGGCTACGGCGAAATCCGCGTCAACTGCTGAAAATTCAGGCGGCGCTGAGGGCGGCGAGGGGTTCGGCGCCTTCGAGGTCCCAGACCAGGGCCAGGCGCTCGCCATCGGTGCCGGCGTCGTCGAGGCGATAGACGCGGTCGGCGCAATCCATGGCGAGGCGGAAGCGGGCGCGGCTGGCGGGGTCGGAGATCAGGTCGGTCTGCGAGCCGACCCACAGCACCAGACGACCCTTGGCGATCAGATGCAGCGCATCGTCGGCCAGCGCGAAACGCTCCAGATCCTCGCCGACGAGATGGTAGGACCGGCCCGAACGGCCCTGCCAATGCTCCGCCCGACGCGAAAGCGGCGGCGATCCGAGGCGGTGCACATGTCTGGCCATGGCGGCATTCCCTGCTGCATCAGAGAACAAATTAAGAACGAATTCGATTCAAAGTCAAGCTGAATATCTATCGAACACCATATGTATGCGCTCGATGGATGACATCGTCAATATGTTGTGGTCACTCGCTCCGTGCCAGGGTTTCGAGCCTTTCACGCATATCGGGTGGCAGCGGGCGGTCGAGGCCGGCGCGATAGGCGTTGCGAATCAGGCGATCCGATTCGGATTCGATGGCGGATTTGAGTCGCGCGAGCATGTCCTGCGGCGCGAGGCCGGGCTGGATGGGCTCGAGAAAGCGCGCCTCTGCCGTGCCCGGCCACAGGATCAGGCTGTTGCGGCCCCAGAACAGGCCGGAATTGAGCGCCACCGGCACCACGGGCACGCCAAGCTCGGCATAGAGCCGGGCGACGCCGAAGCGGTAGTCGGGCGGGGCGCCGGGGGCGCGGCGCGTGCCTTCGGGGAAGATGACGATGCGCGCGCCCTCGTCGATGGCCTTCCGGGCATTGGCGACGAGGCCGGCAAGGGCGTCGCCGCCGCGCGAGCGGTCGACCTCAATGCAGCCCAGCGAGCGGGCGGCACGGCCGAAGAAGGGAATGCGCATCAGCTCGCGCTTGACGATATAGGCCGGGCGCTCGGTATAGGGGAAGATGGCGAACACGTCCCAGTCGGACTGGTGCTTGGCCGCGAAGATGCAGCCGCCGGGCGGAATGTTCCCGGCGCCGGTCACCTCCGTGCGGATGCCGGCGATGTGCTGCATCAGCCATGTGTTCGAGCGGCACCAATAGCGCGCCAGCGCCCAGGTGAATCCGGTGCGGCGCGGCACGAACAGCGCCGAGGTGCCGATGATCAGCGCCAGGATGGCGGTCTGGCCGATGAAGGCGAGATAGAAGACCGCCGAGCGCAGGGCCTGGACGACGGTCTTCGCCCGATAGTCGCGTGCCGTTGGGTGCATCGGGCCTCAGGAGGTCTCGGTGAGGAAGCGCCGCACGGTCAGGCGCGAGGTGATGGCGGTGAGCGCAGCGATCACCAGCACCACGGCGACGATGCCGATCAGCCCGTCGACGCCGAGCACGAACCGGCCGAACAGGATCTCGACCTGGGCGCTGGCCGCCTGGGGCAGCACGCTGCCGGCGGCGAGCCCGATGAGGATGAAGAACAGGATGGAGGCGCCGCCCCCGATCAGCCCGCCGCGCATGCCGATGGCGAGGAAGCGGCTCTGGAACTCGCCGGCGATGAAGCGGTTCGAGGCGCCGATGAAATGCAGCACGTCGACGATCTCGCGGTTCGAGGCCATGGTGCCGCGGGTGGCGAAGATGATGGCGAGGACGGTGGCGACGGCGATCAGCGCCAGCACGAGCAGGCCCGAGACGACGATGGTGCCGGCCATGGTGTTGAGCTGCTGGCGCCAGGCGGCATGGGTGTCGAGGCTGGCGCCGGGCACGGAGGCGAGATTGCGCTCCAGCGTTTCGAGATCGGCATCGACGGGATCGCTGAGCTGGACGATAACGAGACGCGGGATCTCGATGGCCGACAGGTCGAGCCCGGTGCCGAGCCAGGGTTCGAGCAGGGCCTCGCTTTCCTCGAGGCTGAGCTCGCGGGCGCCGGAGACGCCGGCGGTGGAGCTGGCGAGCGCGATGGCGCTGCGCAGGCCGGCCTCCATGGATTCGCCCTGGATGGGGCGGATCTGGATGGTCACCTCGCGCCCGACATCGGCCGACCAGGCGATGGCGGATTTCTGCACCATGACGACGCCGCCCAGCGTGACGGCGGACAAAAAGGTCATGATGGCGATCAGCAGCATCAGCGTGCGCCCGGCGACCGAGGTCTGCGGCACGATGGGCGTGACGAGCGGGCCGAGCCGCAGCCGGGCGAGCAGGGCGCGCAATCGCGGGATCATCGGGTGGCCTCGGCGATCTCGAGCTCGCCCTTTGTCAGCATCATGCGCGGATAGGAGAAGCGGTCGAGCAGCGGCAATTCGTGGGTGGCAAGCACGATGGTCATCCCGAGCGTGCGGTTGAGCTCGGCGAACAGGTGCACCAGCCGCGAGGACAGCTCGGGGTCGACATTGCCCGTCGGTTCGTCGGCGAGCAGGATGCGCGGGCGGGCGATGACGGCGCGGGCGATGGCGGCGCGCTGCTTCTCGCCGCCCGACAGCACGGAGGGCAGGGCGTCCATGCGCTCACCCAGCCCGACCCAGTCGAGCAGCTCGGTGACATTGGAGCGGTATTCGCTTTCGGCCTGGCCGAGCACGCGCAGCGGCAGCGCCACGTTCTCATAGGTGGTGAGATGGTCGAGCAGGCGGAATTCCTGGAAGACGATGCCGATATGGCGCCGAAGCTGCAAAAGCCGGTCCTGGGACAGGTTCGACACGTCCTCGCCGAACATGGTCACCGTGCCGCGCGTGGGACGGACGGACAGCAGCAGCAGGCGCAGCAGCGAGGTCTTGCCGGCGCCCGAGGGCCCGGTGAGGAAGTGGAAGGTTCCCGGCTGGATGTCGAAACTGAGGTCCTGCAGGATTTCCGGGCCGTTGCCGTAGCGCAACCCGACATTCCGGAACTCGATGACTGCGCTTTGTTCCACCGGCTCGGCTGGTCCTTGCGGTTCGGGTAGGGCGAATCAGGGTGCGCCATCATAGCAGCACGCGCGCGAAGCGGCGGCGAGAGGCCGGCTTTCGGTGTGGATTGCGCCACAATTGTGGAGCGGCACGGCGATTTGAAACAAACTTAACCGCCGCGCCCTAGTGTTGCCCCGAAGACCGGACACGCACAATGCAGCGATTCATCGTCCGGCCGAACCGGAAAAGCGCGCAGCTTTTCCCCACTCACCGGCGGGCGCATGATCATCACCTGTCCTCATTGCCGCACGCGATACCAGGTGGCCGTTGAGGCCATCGGCTCGGCCGGGCGCAAGGTGGAATGCGCCGCCTGCCATCAGGGCTGGTTCGCCAGCTCGGAGGAGGACGATGCCTTCGCCGAGCCGGTATTCGTCGATCCGGTGCTGGAAGATTCGCTGGACGAGGCGATGGAGGCCGAGGCGGCGGCGGTGGCGTCCTATCAGCCGACGCCGCAGGCTCCCGCGACGGAGCCGGCGCGGATGAGCGAGGCGGAGATGCGCCGCCGCCAGCGCGAATTCCTGCGCCGGCGCCGGCAGATCGGCCGCTTGCAGCCCGGCGCGCGGCTGCGGCGGCTGGTGCGGGTCGCGGTCTATGGCGTGTTGGCGATGCTGCTCGTAACGGCGGTGCTGGGGCGCGAGGCCATCGTGCGTGTGGCGCCGGATCTCGCCGGGCTCTATGCCGGGGCGGGGCTGGCGGTGAACGTTGTCGGGCTCGAATTCTCGCGCCTCGACAGCATGCTCTCGAGGCGCGACGGACGGCCGCTGCTGATCGTGCGCGGCGAGGTGCGGGGCGTCGCCAGCCGTGCAGTGCCGTTCCCGCCGATCCTTGTCAGTCTCGTCGACGAGGATGGGCATGTGCTCTATCGCTGGAGCGTGACGCCGCCCGCCGCGAGCCTTGCCGGCGGCGAGCTGGCGGCGTTCGAGACGCAGATAGTCAATCCGCCGCCAAGGGCCGCGCGGGTGCGGGTCGGATTCGGCGGCGGATCGTGATGCACGCGACGCCGGGGCCCGATGCGATGGAATGGAAATGTGAAGGAGCCGGATCATGGCACGCATTCTGGTAGCCGAGGACGACAGTTCGGTGCGCGCGTTCGTCACCAGCGCGCTCAGGATCAAGGGCCATGAGATCGTCGAGGCCGAGGATGGCGGGCTGGCGCTGGAGACGCTGGTCGAGGAGGAGGGCCGGTTCGACCTGCTGCTCTCCGACATCAAGATGCCGGTGATGGACGGCATCGCCCTGGCACTTGAGACGGCGGCGCGGCATCCGGCGCTGACCATCGTGTTGATGACAGGCTTTGCCGACCAGCGCGAGCGCGCGCACGGGCTCGACGCGCTGATCTACGACGTCATCCCCAAGCCCTTCAGCCTCGCCGACCTGGTGGCCAAGGTGGACGATGCGCTGGCCGGCCGGCCGGTGGAGGTGGTCTCGCTGGCGCAGCGCGGAAAACTCTGAATCAGAGCCAGTCCGGCACGCTGTCGAGGCCGATCAGGGATTCGAGGCTGGGGCGCGGGCGCACCACGTGGAAGCGGTCGCCGTCGACCAGCACTTCGGCCACCAGCGGGCGCGTATTGTAGGTGGAGGCCATGACCGCGCCATAGGCGCCGGCGCTCATCACC
>JAEWHZ010000088.1 GCA_023387585.1 Pseudomonadota bacterium | reverse complement strand
GATCTGATCGACCGCGTCGAGGTGTTCGGCGACGACCGCCCGCTGGAGCGCGAGCCGATCAACATCCACGTCATCCTCGACCGCGTAAAGCTGCTGGCCCGCAACGGCGTCGCGCGCCACATCGGCTTCGTCGAGGAATACGACCCCTCTCTGCCGCCGGTGCTCGGCAATCGCGATCAGCTCATCCAGGTGCTGCTCAACCTCGTCAAGAACGCCGCCGAGGCGCTGGAGCGCACCGCCAAGCCGGAAATCCGGCTCTCCACCGCCTTCCGCCCCGGCATCCGCATCTCGGTCACCGGCGTTTCGGAGCGCATCTCGCTGCCGCTCGAGATCGTCGTCGAGGACAACGGCCCCGGCGTGCCGCCCGACCTGCTGCCGTTCCTGTTCGACCCCTTCGTCACCACCAGGGCCCACGGCTCCGGCCTCGGGCTGGCGCTAGTGGCCAAGATCGTCGGCGACCATGGCGGCGTCATCGATTGCGACAGCCGTCCCGGCCGCACGCGCTTCCGGATTCTCCTGCCCGTCGCGAGCCCCGCCCAGAACCGGAAAGAGGCTTTCCCATCATGAGCCATATGGTTCTTCTCGCCGATGACGACGCCGCCATCCGCATGGTGCTCAACCAGGCGCTGACCCGCGCCGGCTACGAGGTGCGCCCGACGGGCAACATCTCGACCATGTGGAACTGGGTCAGCCGCGGCGAGGGCGACCTGCTGATCACCGACGTCGCCATGCCCGACGGCAACGCCTTCGAGGTGATGCCCAGGATCCGCAAGCTGCGCCCCGACCTGCCGATGATCGTCATGAGCGCGCAGAACACGTTCATGACCGCCATCCGCGCCTCGGAGGTCGGCGCCTACGAATACCTGCCGAAGCCCTTCGACATCGGCGAGGTGCTGTCCGTCGTCGCGCGCGCTCTGGCCGACGCCAAGAAGCCCGCAGCCCCGGAACGGCGTGGGGACGAGGGCGAGACCATGCCGCTGGTCGGTCGCTCGGCCGCCATGCAGGACATCTATCGCGCGCTAGCGCGGCTGATGCAGACCGACCTGACGGTGATGATCACCGGCGAGAGCGGCACCGGCAAGGAACTGGTGGCGCGGGCGTTGCACAATTTCGGCAAGCGCCGGAACGGGCCGTTCGTCGCCATCAACATGGCCGCCATTCCGCGCGACCTGATCGAAGCCGAACTGTTCGGCCATGAGAAGGGCGCCTTCACCGGCGCCACGGGGCGCTCGTCGGGTCGCTTCGAGCAGGCCGAGGGCGGCACGCTGTTCCTCGACGAGATCGGCGACATGCCGATGGACGCCCAGACGCGGCTGCTTCGCGTCTTGCAGGAGGGTGAATACACCATGGTCGGCGGGCGTACGCCCCTCAAGACCAATGTGCGCATCGTCGCCGCCACCCATCGCGATCTCGGCCAGATGATCCGCCAGGGCCTGTTCCGCGAGGATCTGTACTACCGCCTCAACGTCGTCCCCATCCGCCTGCCGCCGCTGCGCGAGCGCACCGACGATATCGGCGATCTGGTGCAGCACTTCCTCGCCGCCGCCCAGCGCGACGGCGAGCCGGTCAAATCCGTTTCGGCCGAAGCCATCCGGCTGATGCAGAACTACTCCTGGCCCGGCAATGTCCGCGAGCTGGAAAATCTCGTGCGCCGGCTCTCCGCGCTCTATGCCGACGAGGTGATCTCGCCCGAGATCGTCCAGAACGAGCTCAATATCACCGAGCGCCCCCCTTCCGGCGCCACCACCGGCCCGGTCGACATCGCCGTCGCGGTCGAGGCGCATGTCGCCCAGCTGCTGCACGAATACGAGCCCGGCCTGCCGCCGACCGGGCTCTATCAGCGCGTCATCGACAAGGTGGAAGCGCCGCTGATCGCCATGGCGCTCAACGCCTGTGCCGGCAACCAGATCAAGGCCGCCGAACTGCTCGGCCTCAACCGCAACACGCTGCGCAAGAAAATCCGCATCCACGCCATCGAGATCGTCAAGCAGTCCAGACGGAGCGGGTGAGACGCGCGGGTTAATTACACACCGCGTAGGCGACTTACTCCGCCAGCGCCTCGGCATAATGCGCCGACACCTCTTCCCAGTTCACCACGTCCCACCAGCTCGACAGATAGTCGGCGCGGCGGTTGTTGTAGGTCAGATAGTAGGCGTGCTCCCATACGTCGTTGCCCAGGATCGGCGTGCCCCGCACCTCGGCCACGTCCATCAGGGGATTGTCCTGGTTCGGCGTGGTGGTGATCTCGAGCTCGTCGGAATCGTTGACGATCAGCCACACCCAGCCCGAGCCGAACTGGTCGGCGCCGGCTTCCTCGAAGGCTTCCTGGAAGGATTGCAGTGAGCCGTAGACCGCCTCGATCGCGACCAGCAATTCCTCGCTCGGCGCGCCGCCTTCGCCGGTGGGCGCCATGACCCGCCAGAAGAACGAATGGTTCCAGTGTCCGCCGGCATTGTTGCGTACCGCATCGGGATAGGTGCCGGCCGCCCCGACGATTTCCTCGAGCGTCAGATCGTCCGCCACCGCGCCCTCGGCGACGGCCGCGTTGAGATTGTCGACATAGGTCTGGTGGTGGCGGCCGTGATGCAGCTCCATGGTCTCGGCGTCGATCACCGGCGCCAGCGCATCATGGGCATAGGGCAGGTCGGGCAGCGTGAACGGCCCTTCCGCATCCTGCGCCAGGGCGGGCAGGGGCAGCGCCATCAAAGCGGCGACGGCGAGCGGCCGGGCAAGCGAATGGGCGAGGAAGTGGGTTTGCATGGTATCTCTCCGGTAAGGCCTGCCCGCCGAACGCAGCCGGGAGTCGGCATGTTCCGAAACGTGAACGGGGCCCCGGCGGCAGCTCCAGGCCTGCCCCCATCTGCGCCGGTGTCACATTTTGGCAACAATTAGCTTGAAGGGTTGGGCGAATTGGGTCAGGCTCCGTGGAGCCGCAACAAGGAGCGGCCCCGGCGAAGGACATGGACGAGACCGCACCAGCCGTGCGGGCTCCCGTTGCATCAGCGGAGAGCCGGCCAGCCAAACCGCGATTTCCGCTGCTGAGCCAGCAGAACCGGGCGCTACGCGTCGTCGGTCTCGCAGTCGTGCTCGCTTCCGTGGTCATGTCCTCTGTCTCGTTCCTCATCCTGTCCGGCGTCACCGGCATCGAGCCCTCGCCCGAGGTGTGGACGGGCATCTGGATCGTCACCGGCCTTCTGGTGCTGTTGATGATCGCCCTCGTCGTCACCGAGGCGGTGCTGCTGGGTCAGGCGCGCATCGAGGGCCAGCCCGGCGCCGGGCTGCAATGGCGCATGGTGTCGATGTTCGCCCTGCTCGCGGCCATCCCGGCGGTGCTGGTCGCGGTCATCGCCACCATCGTGCTCAACCAGGGGCTCGACCAGTGGTTCTCCGAGCGCACCCGCTCCATGGTGGAGAGCTCACGGCTGGTGGCGCGCTCCTACATGCTCGAGCACGCCCATGTGCTGCGCGACGACATCATCTGGGTCGCCACGGAGCTGGAGCAGGCGCGCGAGGCCTATACCGAGGATGCCGACCGCTACCAGCGCATCCTGACCGCGCTGGCCGTGACCCGCTCGCTGCCCTTCGTTTCGCTGATCGACACCGCAGGCAACACGCTGATGCGCGCCCAGATCAACGTGCAGGGCGGCTATCCGCGCCTGCCGGAGGGCGTGACGCAGGGCGTCGTCGAAGGCGCCCCGACCCAGATCGCGCCGGGCTCGACCAATCTGGTGGGCTCGGTGGTCAAGCTGCGCGGCTATGACGAGCTCTATCTGTTCGTCGCCCGCGCGGTCGATCCCGAGGTGCTCGAATATATGCGCCTCACCGACGAGAACATCACCGAATACCGCCAATATGCCTCCAACCGGCTGGTGTTCCAGATCACCTTCACCATCATGTATATCGGGCTCGCCGTGGTGCTGCTGCTGGCGGCGCTGTGGGTCGGCATCGCGCTGGCCAACCGCTTCGTCGATCCGATCCGCAGCCTCATGGTCGCCTCGAATCGCGTCAGCCAGGGCGATCTCGAGGTCGAGCTGCCGGTGCGCGAGGGGCGCGGCGATCTGCGCGACCTGCTCACCCGTTTCAACCGCATGGTGCAGCAATTGCGCTCGCAGCGCGAGGAGCTGGTCAGCGCCAACGAGATGAACGAGAAGCGCCGCCAGTTCACCGAGGCGGTGGTGGAGGGCGTGTCCGCCGGCATTGTCGGGCTCGATCCGTTCGGCGCCGTCACCCTGGTCAACGCCCGCGCCTGCCAGATGCTCGGCGTCGACGAGATCGCTCTGATGGGCGAGCATATCGACAAGCACGTGCCCCAGCTCGCCCCGATCCTCGAGCGCGCCCGCTCGGCGCGGCGCGGCCAGGTGCGAGACCAGATCCATCTCGGCAACGAGACCGACCGGCGCACCTACCAGGTCCAGCTTACCCGCGAAGGCTCGATCACCGAATCCAAGGGCTATGTGCTCACCTTCGACGACATCACCGACCTCGAATCGGCGCAGCGCACCAGCGCCTGGGCGGACGTCGCGCGCCGCATCGCCCATGAGATCAAGAACCCGCTGACCCCGATCCAGCTTTCCGCCGAGCGCCTGCGCCGGCGCTACGGCTCCAAGCTCGAGGACGATCGCGACGTGTTCGACAAATGCATCAACACCATCGTGCGCCAGGTCGGCGATATCGGGCGCATGGTCGATGAATTCTCGGCCTTCGCGCGCATGCCCGAGGCATCGCCCGAGATCGCCGACCTGTCCGACACCGTCCGCCAGGCGGTGTTCCTCGAAAGCGTGCGCCTGCCCGAGGTGAGCATCGCCGCGCACCTGCCGGACGAGGCCGTCCGCGCCTGGTTCGACAGCAGGCTGATATCCCAGTGTCTTACGAATCTGATCAAGAACTCGGTGGAAGCCTTTGAAGGGCAGGGGCTCAGCGAATTCGCCCCCTCCATCCAGGTCGAGGCCCAGATCGAAGGGCAGTTCGCCCGGGTCTCGGTGATCGACAACGGCAAGGGCTGGCCGCGCGACAATCGCGAGCGCCTGCTCGAGCCTTACATGACCACGCGCGAGAAGGGCACGGGCCTCGGCCTTGCAATTGTCGCAAAGATCGTCGAGCAGCACGGCGGCATCGTCGAACTGCTCGATTCAGACCCTGATGCGACGGGACGGGTGGGGGCCACCTTCTCCTTCACCCTGCCGCTCACGGCACCCAGACGGGATGCGAACGAAGACCCGGGCGAGGCCGGAAGCGACCCGCTCGCCCAGCAGGAGGAGCCGCGAATGCCTGCGGTTATTCACAAGTAGATGGCGCTCGACATACTCATCATCGACGACGAGGACGACATCCGCGACCTGATCGCGGGCATTCTCGAGGACGAAGGCTTCGAAACCCGCCAGGCGCATGACGCCGACAGCGGGCTCAACGAGATCGCCCGACGCCGTCCCAGCCTCGTCTTCCTCGACATCTGGATGCAGGGCTCGCGGCTCGATGGATTGCAGCTGCTCGACGTGTTCCAGGCCCAGCACCCCGACATGCCGGTGGTGATGATCTCGGGGCACGGCAATGTCGAGACCGCCGTCTCCGCCATCAAGCGCGGCGCCTACGACTATATCGAAAAACCCTTCAAGATCGACCGGCTGCTGCACATCACCCAGCGCGCCATCGAGGCGACGCGGCTGCGCAACGAAGTGGCCGAGCTCAAGGAGCGCAGCGCGGTCAAGGCGGCCGAGCTTGCCGGCTCCTCGCCGGCCATGGCCCATATCCGTTCGGTCATCGAGAAATCGGCGCCCACCAATTCGCGCATCTTCATCTCCGGGTCGTCGGGCACCGGCAAGGGCATGGTGGCCCGGCTGATCCACCAGAAGAGCCCGCGCATGCAGGCGCCCTTCATCGAGATCAACGCCTCGCTCTATGCGCCCGACGAGGTCGCCGGCGTGCTGTTCGGCCGCGAGAGCCGGGAAAAATCCGGATTGCTGCGCACCGAGGTCGGCGCGCTCGAACGCGCCCATGGCGGCACGCTCTATCTGTCCGAAGTCGGCACGCTGCCGCCCCCGGTGCAGGGCGCCCTGCTGCGCACTTTGGTCGAAAGCCGCTTCACCCGCGTCGGCGGGGCGGGGCAGGTGCCGATCGACGTGCGCATCATCTCGTCGAGCTCGCAGAACATGGCGGCGCTGATCGAGGATGGAGAATTCCGCTCCGACCTGTTCCACCGCCTCGCCATCGTGCCGATCCAGATCACCCCGCTGCGCGAGCGGCGCGAGGACGTGCCGCCGCTGGTGTCGATCTTCATCGACCAGGTGTGCCGCATGCAGAACCTGCAGCGCCTCGCCATCGGCGACGACGCCATCGCCGTGCTTCAGGCGCAGGAATGGCCCGGCAATGCCCGCCAGCTGCGCAATTCCATCGAACGCCTCCTGATCCTCATGAAGGGCCAGCAGCCGGTCGATGGCGTCATCACCGCCACCATGCTGCCCTCCGATATCGGCGAGGTGCTGCCCACGGTGGGCGACACCGACGCCTCGGCGCATCTGATGAGCCTGCCGCTGCGCGATGCGCGCGAGGTGTTCGAACGCCAGTACCTGCTGGCCCAGATCGAGCGCTTCGGCGGCAACATCTCGCGCACCGCCGAATTCGTCGGCATGGAGCGCAGCGCGCTGCACCGCAAGATCAAGTCCCTGGGGCTGACCTGATCTGGCGCGCCTTCCCCCTCAAATCCGGCCTCTGCCCGCAGTGCCGACCCTCCGCGGCAGACCCGCCCTGTCCGCCGCGCGGGTAGGCAGTGCGGGCCAACTATGCCATAATCGCATGGTCAACAGTGCCTGAACCGCCGGGGATGGTGCGCTGCGGCTCGTTCCGTGCCGGACCGCCCGGTGTTCCAGCAACAGGGACAACCAAGCCGCAATAATGAGGCCAAGATGCCCGCCGAAAAACAGCAGAACCTGCAAGACGCCTTCCTCAACCATGTCCGCAAGCAGAAGGTCCCGGTGACGATCTTCCTCGTCAACGGCGTCAAGCTTCAGGGCGTGATCACCTGGTTCGACAATTTCTGCCTGTTGCTGCGCCGCGATGCGCAATCGCAGCTGGTCTACAAGCACGCCATCTCCACCGTCATGCCGGGCGCGCCGATCCAGCTCTTCGATCCCGAACAAGCGAGCGACAGCTGATTGACTGACGACGATTTCGAGGCCGAGCGGCCCCTGGGGCCGGCCCGTTCCATCGATCGCAGCGAAAAGCCGACACGTGCCGCGCTGGTCTGTCCCGAACTGCGCGCACAGGCCCAACAGCGCTCGCCCGAAGCGCGACTGTCCGAATTCGAGGGCCTTGCCGGGGCCATCGGGCTCGACATCGTCTTTTCCGAGATCCTGCGCGTGCGCGAAGTGCGTCCGGCGACCTTTCTCGGCGGCGGCCAGGTCGAGGCGCTGGCCGAACGCGTCGAGGCGGACGAGATCGAGCTGGTGCTGGTCGACACGGCGCTGTCGCCGATCCAGCAGCGCAATCTCGAGCGCGAGACCGGCGCCAAGGTGCTCGACCGCACAGCGCTGATTCTCGAGATCTTCGGCGAACGCGCCGCCACCCGCGAGGGCGTGCTCCAGGTCGAGCTGGCCCATCTCAACTACCAGAAGAGCCGGCTGGTGCGCTCCTGGACCCATCTCGAACGCCAGCGCGGCGGCTATGGCTTTCTCGGCGGCCCGGGCGAGACCCAGATCGAAAGCGACCGCCGCCAGCTTCAGGACCGTATCGCTTTGCTCGAGCAGCGCCTCGACAAGGTGCGCCGCACCCGAGCCCTGCAGCGCGGCCCGCGCAACGAGGTGCCGTTCCCCATCGTCGCGCTGGCCGGATATACCAATGCCGGCAAGTCGAGCCTGTTCAACCGCCTGACCGGCGCCGGCGTCTTCGCCGAGGACCTGTTGTTCGCCACCCTCGACACCACGGTGCGCAAGCTGGTGCTGCCGCATGGGCGCGAGGTGATGCTGAGCGACACGGTCGGCTTCGTCTCCGACCTGCCCACCGATCTCGTCGCCGCCTTCCGCGCCACGCTCGAGGAGGTGACCGACGCCGACGTGGTGCTGCATGTGCGCGACGTGTCGAACCCCGACCATGCCGCCCAGGCCGCCGACGTGCTCGGCGTGCTGGCCGATCTGGGCGTGCTGCCCGAGACGACGCCGATCATCGAGGCCTGGAACAAGGTCGACCTGATCGAGGAGGACAGCCCCACTTTCGGTATCGTGCCCGCCAGCCGGGTCGTCGGCGCCGTTCCGGTCTCGGCCAGGACGGGGCAGGGGCTCGACGAGCTGCTCAGCCTGATCGAGACCGCGCTGGCCAGCCGCAGCGCCACCTATCGCGTGCGCGTGCCCTACAGCGTCAGCCAGGACATCGGGTGGCTGCACGAGCACACCGAGGTGCTCGAACGGCTCGACCCCGACGAGCAGGGCAGCCATTTCATCGTCCGCGTCACCCCGCGCCGCATCGCCGCCTTCCTCGAACGGTTCAACGGCCGGCTGGAAAAGCTGGACGTATAGTTCTTATGCCGCTCCGACCAGCGTGAACCGCCGCGCGACCTGATGGTCGCGCAGCGCCCGGGCCGGGGATTCGCCGCGCAGGGCCCGCCGGGCCTCGTCGGCACTTTCGGCGTCGGGCGCCAGCACCAGCACCGCAGAAAACGGTACGCCTCCCTCGGCTTTCGTCAGCGCCAGCAGATCGGCGAGCCGGGCGCGCACGTCGCCCGCCGCCATGCAGGCGGGGCAGGCGGCGCCGTCCTCATGCGCGTGCCCGGGCAGCTTTTGCAGGCGGATGGTGGCGACGCCCGGTCCGGCCGCCACCTCGCCCAGCGCGACCGTCACTGGAATCCGCGCGCTCATTCCGCTGCCGCGGCAATGTTTTGCGGGTCGTAGTTCAGAATCGGGGACAACCAGCGCTCGATGTCGTCGACGCTCATTCCCTTGCGCCGTGCATAATCGCTCACCTGGTCGCGCTCGATCTTCGCCACGCCGAAATAATACGAATCCGGATGCGAGAAATAGAGCCCCGACACCGACGAGCCCGGCCACATGGCAAAGCTCTGCGTCAGTTCCACCCCGGTGCGCTCGGTGGCGTCGAGCAGGCGGAACAGCGTCGATTTCTCGGTATGGTCGGGCTGGGCGGGATAGCCCGGCGCCGGGCGGATGCCGCGATAGGCTTCCGAGATCAGCTCGTCGGAGGTCAGCCGCTCGTCGGCGGCGTAGCCCCAGTATTCGCGCCGCACGCGCTCGTGCAGCCATTCGGCCGTGGCTTCGGCGAAGCGGTCGGCCAGCGCCTTGACCACGATCGCGCTGTAGTCGTCTCCCTTGGCCTCGAAATCCTGGGCGATGGCGACTTCTTCCGGGCCGGCGGTCACCACGAACCCGCCGACATAATCGGCAAGGCCGGCCGGCGCCACGAAGTCCGCCAGCGCTAGATTCGCCCGCCCTTCGCGCTTGACGAGCTGCTGGCGCAGCGTGTGCAGCATGGTCAGCGTCTCGGAGCGCGTGTCGTCCGTATAGAGGGCGATGTCGTCCTCCTTGCGGTTGGCGGGCCAGAAGCCCACTGCGGCGCGGGGCTTGAACCAGTTCTCCGAGACGATGCGGTCGAGCAGCACCTTGGCGTCGGCGAATAGCTGCCGCGCCGCCTCGCCCTGGCGCGGATCATCGAGCAGGGCAGGGTAGCGCCCGCGCAGTTCCCAGCTCTGGAAGAACGGTGTCCAGTCGAAATATTCGACCAGCGTGGCGAGTGAAACGTCCTCGATGGTGCGCACGCCGAGAAAGCTCGGCTTTGGAGGCACATAACTGTCCCAGTCCGGCTTGAAGGCGTTTTGGCGTGCCCTGGCCAGCGGCAGGCGCTGCTTTTCGTTCTCGGCCCGCTCATGCGCCGCCGCCGCCTTGGCGTATTGCGCCTGCACGTCGGCGATGAAGCTCGCCTTGTTGTCCGAGAGCAGGTTGGAAACCACGCCCACGGCGCGGCTGGCATCGTTGACATGCACAGCCTGACCGAGCCGGTAGCGCGGCGCGATCTTCACCGCCGTGTGCACGCGGCTGGTCGTCGCCCCGCCGATCAGCAGCGGAATGTCGAAGCCCTCGCGCTCCATCTCCGAGGCGACATGCGCCATCTCGTCGAGCGAGGGCGTGATCAGCCCTGAAAGCCCGATCACGTCGACCTTTTCGCGCCGCGCCGTCTCGAGGATGGTCTGCGCCGGCACCATCACGCCGAGATCGACGATCTCGTAATTGTTGCAGGCCAGCACGACGCCGACGATGTTCTTGCCGATATCGTGCACGTCGCCCTTCACGGTCGCCATCAGCACCTTGCCGGCCGCCTTGCGCTCGTCCCCGCTCGCCGCCTTCTCGGCTTCGAGATAGGGCAGCAGATAGGCCACGGCCTGCTTCATCACCCGGGCCGATTTCACCACCTGCGGCAGGAACATCTTGCCGGCGCCGAACAGGTCGCCGACCACGTTCATCCCCGCCATCAGCGGTCCTTCGATCACCTCGAGCGGCTTCGTCGCCTCGAGGCGCGCCGCCTCGGTGTCCTCGATGATGAATTCGGTGATGCCGTTGACCAGCGCATGCGCGATGCGTTCCTGCACCGGCATGGCGCGCCAGCTCAGATCCTTCGCCTTGGCCTCGCCGCCGGCCTGGCCGCGATATTTCTCCGCCAGCTCCAGCAGCCGGTCGGTGGCGTCCGGCCGGCGGTTGAGCACCACGTCCTCGCAGGCTTCGCGCAGCTCGGCGTCGATGCTCTCATAGACGGCGAGCTGGCCGGCATTGACGATGCCCATGTCCATGCCCGCCTGGATGGCGTGGTAGAGGAACACCGCGTGCATCGCCTCGCGCACCGGCTCGTTGCCGCGGAACGAGAACGACAGGTTCGAAACCCCGCCCGAGATGTGAACATGCGGCAGATCGGTGCGGATGGTCTTTGTCGCCTCGATGAAGTCGACGCCGTAATTGTTGTGCTCCTCGATGCCCGTCGCCACCGCGAAGATATTGGGGTCGAAGATGATGTCCTCGGGCTCGATCCCGACCACCTCGGTCAGCAGCCTGTAGGCCCGCGCCGTGATCTCCACCTTGCGCTGCGCCGTGTCGGCCTGGCCCTGTTCGTCGAAGGCCATGACCACCACGGCCGCGCCATAGGCCTTCACCAGCCGCGCCTGGTGCAGAAAGCTCTCCTCGCCTTCCTTGAGCGAGATCGAGTTGACCAGCGCCTTGCCCTGCACGCATTTCAGCCCGGCCTCGATCACCTCCCATTTTGAGGAGTCGATCATCAGCGGCACGCGCGCGATGTCGGGTTCGGCGGCCAGCAGGTTGAGAAATTCGACCATCACCTTGCGGCTGTCGATCAGGCCCTCGTCCATGTTGATGTCGATGATCTGGGCGCCATTGGCCACCTGGTCGCGCGCCACTTCGAGGGCGGTGGCATAGTCGCCCTCCTTGATCAGCTTGCGAAAGCGCGCCGAGCCGGTGACATTGGTGCGCTCGCCGATGTTCACGAAGGGAATGTCGTCGGTCAGCGTGAAGGGCTCGAGCCCCGCCAGCCGCAGCCGGCGCTCCTTCTCCGGAATTTCGCGCGGGCGGTGCCGGCCGACCGCCTCGACGATGGCGCGGATATGGTCCGGCGTCGAGCCGCAGCAGCCGCCGACGATGTTGACATAGCCGTCGGCCGCGAAGGCGGCGATCTGCTCGGCCATGAATTCCGGCGTCTCGTCATACTGGCCCATCTCGTTGGGCAGGCCGGCATTGGGATAGGCGCAGATCAGCGTGTCGGCGACATCGCTCAATTCCCCGATATGCGCCCGCATGGCATTGGCCCCGAGCGCGCAGTTGAGCCCCACGGTCAGCGGCTTGGCGTGGCGGATCGAATACCAGAACGCGGTCGGCGTCTGCCCGGACAGCGTGCGGCCGGAAAGATCGGTGATGGTGCCCGAGATCATGATCGGCAGGATGCGCCCGCGCGCCTCGAACACCTGGTCGGCCGCGAACAGGCCGGCCTTGGTGTTGAGCGTGTCGGTGATGGTCTCGAACAGCAACAGGTCGGCTCCGCCATCCATCAGCCCCTCGATGGCGGTGCGGTACGATTCGACCATCTCGTCGAAGGTGACGGCGCGGTGGCCGGGATTGTTCACGTCCGTCGACATGGAGGTGGTCTTGGTCGTCGGCCCCAGCGCCCCGGCGACGAACCGCCGGCGCCCGTCCGCGGCCTCGGCGCGCACCGCCGCCCGCCGCGCCACCCGCGCGCCTTCGAGGTTCAGCTCGTAGACCAGATCTTCCATCTGGTAGTCGGCCTGCGACACCGAGGTGCTGGAAAAGGTGTTGGTCTCGACGATGTCGGCGCCGGCCATCAGATATTCGAAATGGATATCCTCGATCGCCTGCGGGCGCGTCAGCACCAGCAGATCGTTGTTGCCCCGTAGCGGGGCCGGCCAGTCGGCGAAGCGCTCGGCGCGGAAATCCTCCTCCGTCAGCCCCAGCCGCTGGATCATCGTGCCCATGGCGCCGTCGAGGATCAGGATGCGCTCGCGCGCCGCCGCCAGCAGGGCGGCACGGACCTCGTCGCCATCGGGCAGGGCAGGGGTTTCGGCCATGGTCGGTTTCCTCGTCGGTACGCCAGCAGCGGCGCAGATCGTATAAAGATATCTTTATATCATCGTCGGGGCAAGGCGTTGCATGCCAGCCTTGCGGCGCCCCTTAAATAATCCGCCCTTAACCCGCCCTAAACCCTCGCGCGCGCTATTCGGTGCCATAAGCGACAATTTCGCTAAAATTGCATCTCTCCCCGGCCGGAGGCTTTTGTATTGCGTATCTCGGCACTGATCCGACCGTCCCCCTTCGCACCGAAATGGCGCCGCGCCGTGTTCGGTCTCGCCCTTTGCGTCCCTGTGCTCGCCGCCTGCTCCAGCTTCGGCGGGCTCGGCCCGACCGTGCAGCGCGGCGCCTTCACCTCGTCGGAATACGGCGTGCCGGTGTCCCCGCGCGTCACCACCAATCCCAATCCCCCGCGCGGCGGCGGCCGCTACATGGTGGGCAACCCCTACACCGTGCGCGGCCGCACCTATGTGCCGCAGGACGACCCCAATTACCGCGCCTCGGGCACGGCCTCCTGGTATGGCGCCGACTTCCACGGCCGGCGCACCGCCAATGGCGAGATCTTCTCCGCCAACGCCATCACCGCCGCCCACCCAACGCTGCCGCTGCCTTCCTATGTGCGCGTCACCAATCAGGCCAATGGCCGCTCGCTGATCGTGCGCGTCAACGATCGCGGCCCCTATGTCTCCGGGCGCATCATCGACCTGTCCTCGCGCGCCGCGAACATGCTGGGCTACGTCAATGCCGGCAGCGCCTCGGTCACCGTCGAATATGTCGGCCGCGCCCCGCTCGAAGGCGACGACACCCGCCAGCTCGTCGCCTCCTATCAGGGCCCGCCCGTCCAGGGCGGCAGCAACACCCGCGTCGCCTCCGCCGGCTCGGGCACGCTGGTCGGCATGACGCAGAATCTGTTTTCGAGCATTTTCTCCTATGCCGATGGCCCGCAAGGGGAATCGACGATCAACGCCGCCCATGCCGCGACCGAGGCCATGGCCACCGGCAACGCCGCATTGCTCGAATGGGCCGACAGCGTCGACGCCGATGCGCGCGATATCGATCTGGCGCTGGGCATCTTCACCGACGCCGCCAATGCCGAGCGCGTGGCTGGCGCCTTCGCGCTGCTCGGGGCGGTGGACGAGCAGGCGCTCACACTGTCCGGCCGTCCGGCGATTTCGTTGCGGCTCACCCATCTGCGCCCCGGCGTCGGCGGACAAGACGTCGTGAACCTGGCGCGAGAGCTTGGCCTTGCCGATGTGAACCTGTAGGAAACGGCCGGGGGAAAAGACGGGCGGAAGGGTATTGGCTTCGGGGGGCTGAAATGCGTTTCAATCTGATCCTGGCGATGGCCGTCCTGGCGATGGCAACCCTGCTGTCGGCCCCGGCGCGCGCCCAGGTCACCTTCGACACCGCCGCGCCTTTCGCCATCCTCGTCGACCACGAATCCGGCACGGTCCTGTTCCAGCACAATGCCGACCAGCGCATGGAGCCGGCCAGCATGGCCAAGCTCATGACGGTGGCCGTCGTGTTCGACGAGCTGCGCGCCGGCCGGCTGTCCATGGACGCCGAGTTCCTCGTCTCCGAGAACGCCTGGCGCACCGGCGGCGCCGCCTCGGGCGGCTCGACCATGTTCGCCGAGCTCAATTCGCGCGTCAGCGTCGAGAACCTGCTCCGATCCGTCATCATCCAGTCCGGCAACGATGCCTCCATCGTGCTCGCCGAAGGCATAGCCGGCAGCGAAGCGACCTTCGCGCTGATGATGAACGAGCTGAGTCGCGATCTCGGGCTGGAAGATTCCCACTGGACCAATTCCACCGGCCTGCCGGACCCCGACATGTACACGACGCCGCGCGACCTCGCCGATCTGGCGCGCTGGCTGATCCGCGAATATCCCGAATACTACCCCATGTTCGCCGAGCCGCGCTTCGAGTGGAACGGCATCGACCAGCCCAATCGCAATTCGCTGGTCGACATGGGCATCAATGTCGACGGGCTGAAGACCGGCCACACCAACGCCGCCGGCTACGGCTCGGTGGTTTCCACCACCGAGGGCGGGCGTCGGCTGATCGCCGTGGTGCATGGCCTGCAATCCATGCGCGAGCGCAATGAGGAGGGCCGCAAGCTGCTGCTGTGGGGCGCACGCGCCTTCGAGCGGGTCCCGGCCTTCCCGGAAGGCGAGATCGTCGGCTTCGCCGATGTCTATGGCGGCGAGACCGGCCGCGTCGGCCTCGTCGGCGAAGGCGCGCTCGATCTTTATCTGCCGCGCGGCTCGCGCCGCTGCCTCAACGCCCAGATCGTCTATCAGGGCCCGCTGCTGCCGCCCGTGCGCACGGGACAGCAGGTCGCCGAGCTGCGCGTTTTCTGCGACGATGCGCTGATTCAGGTCGCCCCGCTCTACGCCGCTGCCGACGAGAACCAGGGCGACATCACGCGCAGGGCCATCGACGCGCTCAAGCATCTGGCGCTGGGCTGGCTTTAGGC
>JAEWHZ010000318.1 GCA_023387585.1 Pseudomonadota bacterium | reverse complement strand
TCGACGCCGGTGCTGGCGACGGCCGCGATCTTCACCTTCCTGTGGACCTGGGACGATTTCTTCGGGCCGCTGATCTATCTGAGCGACATCCAGAACTACACCGTGCAGGTGGCGCTGCGGTCCTTCGTGGATTCAAGCGGCCAGTCGAACTGGAACGGGCTGTTCGCCATGTCCGTCCTGTCCATGCTGCCAGTCTTCATCTTCTTCATCCTGTTCCAGCGCCTGCTGATCGAGGGCATCGCCACGACCGGCATGAAGCGTTGATCCCGTTCACCGTCCAGGAGTGGCCATGTCCACAAGCGTAACTCTCGAGAACATCGGCAAGAGCTTCGGCCAGGTCGACGTCATCCGGGGCATCGACCTGCGTATCGAGCCCGGCGAGTTCACCGTGTTCGTCGGCCCGTCGGGATGCGGGAAGTCGACGCTTCTGCGCATGATCGCCGGGCTCGAAAGCATCAACCAGGGCATGTTGCGGCTCGATGACGAGGTGATGAACGAAGTGCCGGCCGCCAGACGGGGCATCGCGATGGTGTTCCAGTCCTATGCGCTCTATCCGCACATGTCGGTCTACCAGAACCTCGCCTTCGGGCTCGAAACCGCCCGCATGCCCAAGGCGCTGATCCGCGAGAAGGTGGCCAAGGCGGCGCAGATCCTGCGCATCGAGCCGCTGCTGCAGCGCAAGCCCAAGCAATTGTCGGGCGGGCAGCGCCAGCGTGTCGCCATCGGCCGGGCCATCGTGCGCGAACCGCGGCTTTTCCTCTTCGACGAGCCGCTGTCCAACCTCGACGCCGAGCTGCGCGTGCAGATGCGGGTGGAGATCGCCAAGCTGCACCAGTCGCTGGGCAATACGATGATCTATGTGACCCATGACCAGGTCGAGGCCATGACCATGGCCGACAAGATCGTTGTGCTCAATGGCGGCCGGATCGAGCAGGTCGGCTCTCCGCTCGAGCTCTACAATGCGCCGCGCAACAAGTTCGTCGCGGGCTTCATCGGCTCGCCCAAGATGAACTTCCTCGATGCCCGGGTGCTGGATGTCGGCGATGCCCAAACCACGCTCGGCATCGGGGATGCGCGGATTGCGTTTCCGCGCCGGCTGGGTACGGAAGGCGAAAAGCTGACCCTGGGCATCCGCCCCGAACATCTCGATCTCGGCGACAAGCCGGATCGGCTGAAGCTGTTCGAAGCCGAGGTGAGCCTGCTCGAACACCTCGGCAGCCAGACACACATCCACGCGACCGCATCGGACGGGCAGCCCGTGGCGGCGCTGCTGGACGGACAGATACGGCTCTCGCCCGCAGAAGGAATCGACCTCTGTGTCGATCCCGCCCACTGCCATGTCTTTGCCGCCGACGATTCCACGGTCTAGGAGGACACATGCCCGGCGCAGCCTTTTCAACCGCGGGCGGGATGGCGAGCCGCCCGATCCCGTCAGCCGCGCCCCTGCGGGTGACGCGGCTGGGCTTCGGCAGCGCGCCCCTCGGCGAACACAAGGTGCTGGTGCCGGAGGAAGACGCGACCGCCACCCTTGCCGCCGCCTATGAGCTGGGCGTGCGCTATTTCGATACGGCGCCCTTTTATGGCTATGGCTTGGCCGAGCAGCGCACGGGGCGGTTCCTCAAGGACAGGCCGCGCGCGGATTACGTGCTTTCGAGCAAGGTGGGGCGATGGCTGCGTCCGCGCACGACGCAGGACCGGACGCCGCGTCCCTTCATCGGCGGGCTGCCGCTGGAACCGGTGCTCGACTATTCCTATGACGGCACCCTGCGGTCCATCGCGCAATCGCTGGAGCGACTGGAGCATGAGCGGCTGGATATCGCGCTCATTCACGACGTCGATGTCTGGACGCATGGCGAGGCTTTTCCCGAACGGCTCGATGAGGCGATGAACGGTTCCTATCGGGCTCTGCGCGACTTGCGCGAGCAAGGGGCAGTGGGGGCCGTCGGTGTCGGGGTCAACGACGTCGCCTCCTGCCTCGCCTTGGCAAAACGCGGTGAGTTCGACTGCTTCATGCTGGCCGGTCGCTATACGCTGCTCGAGCAGGGCGCGCTCGACGAGCTGCTTCCGCTCTGCATCGAGCGCGACATTTCCGTGCTGGTGGCGGCGCCGTTCAATTCCGGCATCCTCGCGACGGGTGCCGGAGGCGCTGCGCAATACAATTATCGCCCGGCGCCCGAACACGTGCTGGAGCGCGTGAGACGGATCGAGGCGGTTTGCGCACGCCACGACGTGCCGCTGCCCGCAGCTTCCCTGCAATTCCCGCTCGGTCATCCGGCGGTCGCCAGCGTCGTGCCGGGCGCCATATCCGCCGCCGAGGCCAGGAACAACGCCCGGATGATGCAATTCACGATTCCGGATGACTTCTGGGCCGAGCTCCGGGCGGAAAAGCTGATCCGTCCGGAAGCGCCGCTGCCGAGGTCGCGGCAATGATCGTCGACGCGCATGTGCACGCCTGGGAGAAATGGCCCTGGAAACCGGAAAAGGACGGCAGCGCGCAGCGCTTACTCGATGAATTGGACAGGGCCGGGGTCGCCCGGGCCATCGTGATCTGCGCCGGCCTCAACGGCAACGACGCCAACAACGAATATGTCGTGGCGCAGAGCGCTGACGCCGAGGGACGGCTGATCGCGTTCGCGGATATCGATTCACGCTGGTCCGCCCACCACGGACAGCCCGGCATCGGGCGGCGTGTGGAAGACGCCGTCGAGCAGTGGGGCATAAGGGGCGTCAGCCACTATCTGCGCGAAGACGAGGATGCCGATTGGCTGGCGGGGCCGCTGGGCATTGATCTTGCAGAGAGTCTGAGCAGGTGCGGTATCGTCCTGAGCATTGCGGCGCTGCCCCGTCACATGCCGGCATTGGCGGCCTTTGCGCGCCATCGTCCGGACATCCCCATCCTGCTCCACCACATGGGCGGCATCCGGTCCGACTCCCCGGATTTCGCCGGCCAGGTGGAGCGGATCGCGGCAATGGCGATCCACCCCAATCTGGTCCTCAAGATCTCGGGTTTTCCCCATGTCGCGCCCTCGGCCGCGTTTCCCTTCGAGGCCGTGGAATGGCTTGCCGAGACGTTTCATCGCGCGTTTGGCGCGTCGCGGCTGGTCTGGGGCTCGGATTTTCCGGTCGTGGAACGCACCATGACCTATGCGGATGCCCTCGAGACAACCCGGCTGCATTACGCTTTCCTGTCGAGCGACGAACAGGAACTGCTCTTTGGCGGCAACATGCTCCGCCTGCTCAACTTTTAAAGACGCGTCTCAGTCGCTTTCCGGCGGCACCGGCACCAGATAGCGCGGAACCTCCGGGGGAGGGGCCATGGAGGCCAGTTCCAGCCTCGCAGCCGCCCGGATTTCCGACACCTGGAGATGATAGACCAGGGCTTCGGCGGCGAGGGAATGCGCACCCCGCAACAGCGCATCATAGACCAGCCGGTGCTCGCCGATATAGGCGATCCGCTCTTGCTCGGACGCTGACTGGTTGGGCATGTAGAGCTGGGCGATGCGCAGAACCTGGCAGTTCTGCACCACGCCCAGCAAGCGATCGTTCAGGCAGTATTGGAGGCTGGCCGTATGCAGATCCTGCTCGAGCTGATTGGAAAGCGCCGGAGAGACCGCATTCTTGAGCGAAGAGGCATCATCCAGCCGCTGGATGGCCTCGAGCAGGAACTCGGAGGTCAGGCTGGGCGCCGATTCGAGCAAGGCCACGGGCTCGAGGGTCCGCCGGAGCTGATAGATGTTGGCGAGCTGCCGCTGGCTCAGTTGCGCGATGCGCCATCGGCCGGCGGGCCCGCGTGAGATGAGTCCGCGCTCCTCGAGGCGCCCCAGCACGTCATTGGTGACCGTGCGGCTGACCCCGTAGAATTCGGCCATGGCGGATTCGACCACCTTGTAGCTGCCGAAAGCGGTGACGGCGGCCACGACCTTGACCACGTTCTCGTAGATCGAGAGCCAGGAGCCCCGTTGCAGGCCGAGTACCGCCGTTTCCTCCGGCAGCGCGGCCGCGACCTCTTCCAGCAGCACGCTGCCGGCGGATCCCTCTCCGCGCCCCTCCGCCAGCGGCAGGCGTTCGAACTTGCCGGCCGCGTTTCGGCGCAGCAGGCCTTCATCGGCCAAAGCCCTGAGGGCGCGCTCGGCCGGCGGCCGGCTGACGTCGAACAACCTGGCCACGGCGGCGATCGAAATGCGGATGCTCTGCTGCGGCGAACTCGTCTCCAGAAGCTGCCGCAGCCGCGAATAGACCTGGGCGCTGGGGCGCCGCTGTTCCGCGACATCCATGCTCATGACAGATTCCTGTGACATTTCGGATGCAAAATCGCAGAAATTAT
>JAEWHZ010000310.1 GCA_023387585.1 Pseudomonadota bacterium | reverse complement strand
GCGCGGCCTCGCCGCCGCCGAGTTCGACGCCGCCTTCCTGTGCTCGATGATCCCGCACCATCAGGGCGCGGTCGACATGGCGCGCGTGGCGCTCGAATACGGGCAGGACCCGTTCGTCACCATGCTCGCCCATCAGGTCATCGCCGATCAGGAGCGCGAGATCGGCGAGATGAGCCGCTGGCTGGCCCGCCGCGAGGCGGTGCGCTGATCGCCCGCGAAATGAACACCATGGACAAGCCGGCACGCGCCGGCATCTGGCCGGGCGTCGTCGCCCTGGTCTGGATCGGCCTCGTCCTCGGCGTCTCGCTGCTGGCGACGCCGATCAAGTTCCAGGCGCCCAGCCTCGATCTGGCCGTGGGCCTCGATGTCGGCCGCCACACCTTCGCGGCGCTCAATCTCGTCGAGATCGTCACCCTCGCCGTGCTGGCCGTTATCGTCATCCTTGGCGCCCGCACCCCGATCATGCTGGCGGCGATCGCCGGCCTCGCCGTTCTGGTCGCCAGCCAGACAATGTGGCTGCTGCCTGCCCTCGATGCGCGGGTCGAAATCTACCTTTCCGGCGAAGTGCCCCCGGCAAGCGCGCTGCACAACATCTATGTCGTCGTCGAAGGGCTCAAGCTGCTGATCCTCGCCGGCATCGCCATCCTGTCGCTGCGCCGGGCGTAATACGCCTGGCCCCATGCGATTTCGTCGCACCCGAAAATCATGACTGTTTAATACACCTTTCCTGCGCTAGCATTGGCCGTGTCGTTGAGAGACGAGACCGATGAGCCAGTTGCCGACCGATTTGCGCCCCTACAAGCGCACCCCCGAATTCACCGAGACGACCATGCCCGCGGGCCTCAGGCGCATGCATGAAACCAAGGGCGGCGTCTGGGGCAGGATCTGCATAATAGAGGGCAAGCTTTTGCTGCGCTTCGTCGACAATGGCGAGAAGCGCATGCTCACCCCGGACAATCCCGGAATCGTCTGCCCGCGCCAGGCCCATGAGGTCGAGCCCTTCGGCCCGGTGCGCTTCTATATCGAGTTCTATTCGGAAACCCCGCAGGGCCAACCTCACAAGGCGCCCGAGGGCGAGCCGCTCGAGGACGTGACGCCGGCCGATCTGAAAAAGCCCATGCATCCGAGGGTGCTGGGCAAGGTCGCCCCGCCCGGCCTCGACGAGGCGGGCATCCGCGTCATCGTCGATTCCTTCTACGACCTCGTGCGCGTCGATCCGGTGCTGGCCCCGGTGTTCGATTCCGCCATCGCGCCCGACCAATGGCCGCATCATCTCGGCAAGATGTACGATTTCTGGTCGTCCCTGCTGCTCGGCAGCGGGCGCTATGATGGCCGCCCCATGCCCAAGCACATGGCCCTGCCCGAGCTGTCGGACCGGCATTTCGTACGCTGGCTGGCGCTGTTCCGGCAGACGGTCGAGACCCATTGCCTGCCCGAGACGGCGGCTTTGTTCGTCGACAGGTCCGAGCGCATCGCCCAGAGTTTCCGGCTCAGCCTTGCCTTCCATCGCGGCGAGGACACCACCGCCGTCGTCCCGCTGAAGGCCGGCCGGGCGGAGCCCGTGGACTGAACCGGTCGAACGCGTCCCATCCGCCGCGATCGGGAAAGGTCGCGGGGCTCAACCCGACTGTGGAGATCGATCCATGCTGACACGTCGTTCCTTCCTGGCTTCCGCCTCGGCGCTCTCGGCCAGCGCCCTGTTCGCGCCCGCCCTCCTGCGCGCCCAGGAACCCCTGGTGCTCTGGGGCCCCACCGCCACCCCGAGCATATTGCTCGCCCAGGCGGCCGCCAGCGGCGATCTCGATGCCATCGCTCCGGGCGCCACCTTCTCCGCCTGGCGCACGCCGGACGAGCTGCGTGCCGGCATCAGCTCCGGCTCGATCCTCGCCAGCCTCGTGCCCTCCTATGTGGCGGCCAATTTCTACAATCGCGGCCTCGGCCTGCGGCTGGCCAACATCCAGACCTATGGCCTTTTGACCATCGTGTCGGCCGATCCCGAGATCGAGAATATCGAAGGACTGCGCGGCAAGACCGTCAACGTTCCGTTCCGCAACGACATGCCCGACTTCGTGCTGCAGCGCCTGCTCGACAATGCCGGGCTGGTCGCGGGCGAGGACCTGACCATCGAATATTCCGGCACCCCGGCCGATGCCATGCAGCTGCTGCTTTCCGGGCGCGCCGACACCGTGCTCATCTCCGAGCCCGCCGCCACCGCCGCCCTCGCCCGCGCCGGCGAGGCCGGCCGGGATCTGCGCCGCGCCGTCGACCTCACCCAGGCATGGAGCGCCATTTCCGGCAAGCCGATGATCCCGCAGGCCGGGCTGGGGATCACCGACCGCCTGGTCGAGCGCATCGGCGATGACGGCGTCGAAGCCTTGCAGGTGGCCATCGAGAACGCGCTCGAAGCCGTGCTGGCCGATCCCGAAAGCGCCGCCGCGCTCGTCGCCGAGGCTTTTGGCCAGCCGGCGCCGATCATCGCCCGCGCCATTCCCAACTCCAATCTCGTCGCCACCCGCGCCAGCGCGATCAAACAGGACATCGCCGATTTCTACGACGTCCTCGCCGGCGCAAACCCCGACATCATCGGGGGCCGGCAGCCCGACGACGATTTCTATGCGCTTTGAGCGCATAGAGCGCCGTCACGCCGTGGCGGTTCAGGCTGCCGCGCCGCACCCGCTCCGTCACGGAGCGGGTGTCGTCCTTTCGGCCGGTGCCTGGCTGGGCCGCTATGTCTGGACCGGCTGGGCCGGGCTGGCCGGCCTGTTCTGCCTAGCCGCCTTCTGGCAGCTCGGTCACGAGCTCTACGGCTCGTTCATCCTGCCCTCGCCCGGCGAGACTTTCGCGGCGGTCGGCAAGCTGGTCTCGTCCCCGAAGTTCCCCGCCGCCGCCGCCGTCACCGCCGAGCGCGCCATGACCGGCTTCGTGCTCGCGGCCGGGTTCGGCACGCTGGCCGAGGTGATCGCCGGCTATTCCTTCGCCGCCATGCGCGTTCTCAAGCCGATCGTCACCGTCATCCTCGGCGTGCCGCCCATCGCCTGGATCGTGCTGGCGCTGATCTGGTTCGGCTCGGGCGGCGGGTCGGCCGTGCTCACCGTGGTGCTGGCCTCGCTGCCCATCTCCTTCGCCGGCGCGCTCGAGGGCGTGGCCACGCGCGATCGTGGGCTCGACGCCATGGGTCGGGCCTTCGGCGCCTCGGCGCTGATGCGCTTTCGTACCATCACCCTGCCGCACCTCTTGTCCTATCTGTTCGCCGCCTGGGCCACCACCATCGGCTCGGCCTGGAAGGTCACCGTCATGGCCGAGCTCTTGTCCAATACCGGCGGCATCGGCAGCGAGCTCGCCACCGCCCGCTCGCTGTTCGACATTCCCGCCGTCACCGGCTGGATCGTCATCGTCGTCGTCTTCGCGCTCGTGTCCGACTATGGCGTACTGCATCCCATCCGCGAGGCCGTGCAGCGCTGGCGCAGCGCCGGCCTGCCCTGGGGGGTCAAGCGCTGATGCTGGCCTTTTCCGATCTCGGCCATTCCTTTTTCGGGCGCAGCGCGTTCGAAGGGTTCTCGCTCGCCATCGCGCCGGGCGAGGTCGTCGCCCTGCTCGGCCCTTCGGGCTGCGGCAAGACCACGATCCTGCACATCGCCGCCGGCCTCATCGACCCCGCGCGCGGCGAAGTGCGCCGCGCCTGCCGCCGGCACGGCGTCGTCTTCCAGGACCCGCGCCTGCTGGCCTGGATGACGGCGCGCGACAACATCGCCTACGGCCTCGCCGCCGCCCGCCTGAAGCGCCGCAAGCGCCATGCCGTCGCCGGCGAGCGCGCCGCCGAGGTCGGGCTGGCGCTGGAGGACCTCGACAAATATCCCATCGAGCTGTCCGGCGGCATGCGCCAGCGCGCCGCCATCGCCCGCGCCCTCGCCGTCGAGCCCGATTTGCTGCTGTTCGATGAGCCGTTCAGCGCCCTCGATGTCGGGCTCAAGCGCGCCATGCAGGACCTCGTCATCGAGGCGACCACGCGCCGGGGCGCCGCTGCCCTCTTCGTCACCCACGACCTCTCCGAGGCCATGCGCGTCGCCCATCGTCTCGTCCTGCTCTCCGGACATGGCGACATCCTCATCGACGAGCCCATACCCGGCCGCCCGGGCGAGCGCAGCGACCGCGATCTGTTCGACATGGTCGAATCCCGCGCCGCCCAGCCCGCCTTCGCCGAACTGTTCGACACCCAGCGCCTGCAATGATCCGGGGCTGGCTGACCGATGAGGGCCTGCGCCTGTTCTTCCCCGCCGCCGCCATCCATGGTGCGCTGTGGCCGCTGGTCTGGGTGGTGCTCTACCAGCTCGACCTGCCGCTGGCCCGCGCCATCCCTGTCACCCAGTGGCATGCGCATGAGATGATCTTCGGCACCTACGGCATGGCGCTGGCCGGTTTTTTGACCTCAGCCGTGCCCGAATGGACCGGCACGCAACGCTGGCGCGGCCGGAATCTCTTGATCCTCCTCGCCCTCTGGCTCCCCGGCCGGCTCGCGGGCCTTTTCGGCGCCGATATCCTCGCTGCCCCCACCGCGATCACCGACGCCTTGTTCCTCGCCGGCCTCGCCTGGGCCGTGATCTCCCCCATGCTCGCACGCCGCAGCACGCGCCACTCATCCTTCGCCGTCTGGGCGCTGTTGTTCCTCTTGTGCGAGATCGCCATCCGCATCGCCTGGCTGATGGGCGATTTCACCCTCTCCGGCCGCCTGCTGCACGCGGCGCTCGCCATCTTCCTCGTCTTCTTCGCCCTCTCGGTCGCGCGCATCAACGTCGTCGTCATCAACCTCGCGCTCGACCCGAGCGGCGAGACAACGCCCTATCGCCCGCATCCCGGCCGCCAGAACCTCGCCGCCGGGCTCGTCAGCCTCTACGTCGTCGCCCTTCTCGCCCTGCCCGGCTCGCAGGCGCCCGCCTATCTCGCCCTCGCCGCCGCCGCGGCCTTCTTCGACCGGCTCGCCGAGTGGTTCATCGGCCGCGCCGTGCTGCGCGCCGAGGTGCTGGCGCTGATGACCGCCAACGCCATGGCCGGCATCGGCTTCGGTGTCATCGGCCTATCCGGCCTCGGCTTCGGCCTCATGGAGAGCACCGGCCTGCACCTGCTCTCCATGGGCTCGCTGGGCATGGCTGTCATATCCGTCTTCGTCATCGCCGGCCTGCGCCACACCGGCCGCCGGCTGATCCTGCCCGCCGCCGCCCATGTCGCGCTGATCCTGATGCTCGCCGCCGCCCTGATGCGCACCCTGCCCGAGCTCGGCGTCTTTTCAGCCCTGGTCGGCCCGCACTACGCCATCGGTGCCCTGCTCTGGGCCGGCGCCTTCGCCGCCTGGCTGCACGGGTTTTTGCCGTTCATGACCGCGCCCGGCCTGAGCGAGGAAGCCTAGCCGCGCTGCCCGTGCGCCACACGATAGAGCTCGTTGGCGCGGTTGAGGTGGTCGGCCATGTTCCGCGCCGCCGCCCCGGGGTCGCCCGAAGCGATCGCCTCGAGGATCGCCGCATGCTCCTCGAGCGTCAAATTCTCATGCCCGGGGCTGCGCACCAGATGGGCGTGGAACCGCGCCAGCCAGCTGAACAGCGCATCGCTCAGCGCCGAAAAGATCGGATTGCCGCTCATGCGCGCGATCTCGAGATGGAACTGCCCGTCGAGCCGCAGGAACTCCGCCGAGGGCCGTTGGCATGCAAGCTGCGCATCGAGCACGCGGCGCAGCGGCTCCAGCGTCTGCGGGGTCGCGTTGCGCGCCGCGATCCGCGCCATCTCCATCTCGAACAGCACCCGCGCCTGCTTGAGATGCTCGAGGCTGCTTTCCGAATGCACCAGCACGTGGCGCATGGTCTCGCCCAATTGGCTCAGCGTGCGCTCGAATGACGGCTCCGCCACCCGCGGCCGTTCGCCATGCCGGATCTCGATCAGCCCCATGCGCTCGAGATTCTGCATCGCCTCGCGCACCGCCGGCCGGCCGACGCCGTAAAGCGTCATCAGCTCACGCTCCGAGGGCAGCACGTCGCCCGGCTCCATGTCGCCCGACTGCAACTGGGCGAGCAGGCGTTCCTCGATCTGGTGCGAGAGCTTGCGGCGCTCGATCGGCGCGCCTGTGGGTTTTTCCATATTGGCCTGCATCCTTTGGCTGTGATGCATGTAACCC
>JAEWHZ010000304.1 GCA_023387585.1 Pseudomonadota bacterium | reverse complement strand
CCTGCACTTCCTCGTCGGAATAGCTTTCGTCGGCCGCCATGACCATGGCGTCGACCAGATCGAGCGCCTGCAGCTTGCCCTTGACCATGGCCTTGCCGGCTTCCATCGGCCCGCCCGACACGAACACGGCCGGGATGTTGAGCCGCATGGCGGCCATCAGCATGCCGGGGGTGATCTTGTCGCAATTGGAGATGCACACCATGGCGTCGGCGCAATGGGCGTTGACCATGTATTCGACGCTGTCGGCGATGATCTCGCGGCTCGGCAACGAATACAGCATGCCGTCATGACCCATGGCGATGCCGTCATCGACCGCGATGGTGTTGAACTCCTTGGCGACGCCCCCCGTCGCCTCGATCTCGCGCGCCACCAGCTGGCCGAGATCCTTGAGATGCACATGGCCCGGCACGAACTGGGTGAAGGAATTGACCACGGCGATGATCGGCTTGCCGAAATCGCCGTCCTTCATGCCTGTGGCGCGCCACAGGCCGCGCGCGCCGGCCATGTTGCGGCCATGGGTGGTGGTGCGGGAACGATATTGGGGCATTGGGGTCCTCGCGAGCATCGAAACCGGATGCGGAATTTTCTTGGGCGGCCGGCGGTCTCCGGCGCGTCGTTTGCCCTTGTTAGCGCCAAATCCGGGCTTCTTCAAGCCGAACCGTACCGTACGGTACTCCCAAAGGCGCGAGTTTTACGTAAGTGCGCGGTCGCGCAACCCGCTATTCCCCTTCGTCCAGAAGGTCCGGCCGGCGCGCGCGGGTCAGCGCGACGCTTTGCTCGCGGCGCCAGCGGGCGATGCGGGCATGGTCGCCGGAGGTGAGGATTTCCGGGATCGGCCGGCCTTCGAAAAGCTGCGGGCGGGTGTAGTGGGGATATTCGAGCAGGCCGGATTCGAAACTTTCCTCGACAGAACTGTCGGCGGCGCCGAGCACGCCCGGGATCAGGCGAACCACGGCTTCGAGCACCACCATGGCGGCCACCTCGCCGCCGGCGAGCACATAGTCGCCGATGGAGATTTCGCGCAGGTCGCGCGCCTCGATGACGCGCTGGTCGACGCCTTCGAAGCGGCCGCAGACGATGACCGCGCCGGGGCCGGCGGCCAGTTCGTGCGCCAGTTTCCGGGAAAAGGGTTTTCCGCGCGGGGACATCAACAGGCGCGGGCGCGGATCGGTTTCGGGCGAGACGGCATCGATGGCGCGGGCCAGAATATCGGCGCGCAACACCATGCCGGCGCCGCCGCCGGACGGAGTGTCGTCGACCGTGCGGTGCCGGTCGGCGGCGAAATCGCGCAATTGCGTGGTGCGCAGCGACCAGCGGCCTTCCGCGAGCCCGCGGCCGATGACCGAGGCGCCGAGCGGGCCGGGGAACAGCTCGGGAAACAGGGTGACGATATCGGCGGAAAAGCTCAATCGGGCTCCTCTTCGCCCGGCTCGGCATCGACCGGCGGCACGATGACGATGAACCCGGCCTGAATGTCGATTTCCGGCACGACAGCCTTGGTGAACGGGTACAAAAAACTGTCGCCCGAACGAGCGTCGCGCAGCTCGATCAGGTCGCCGGCGCCGTAATTGGGCAGCGCCGCGACGGTGCCGATGACATGCCCGTCCTCGAGCCGGGCTTCGAGCCCGATCAGGTCGGCATGGTAGAACTCGTCCTCATCCTCGGGCTCGGGCAGGTCGGCGCGGTCGCAGAATAGCGATATGCCGTTCAGCCTTTCCGCCGCATTGCGGTCGGCGACGCCCTTGAGGCGGGCGACCACCTGCGTGCCCTTGACGCGCAGATCGAGGATTTCGACCACCAGGCCCGGCCGGTCGGTTTCGAGCGGGCCGTAATCGGCGATGGCTTGGGGCGCCTGGGTGAAGGGCGTGATCCGCACCTCACCGCGTATGCCATGCGCGGCGCCGATCTTTCCCAACAGGATGCGTTTGGCGGCCATCGATATCCTCAAGACCAGGACGGCCCCGCGGCAGGTCTGCCGGGGGCCGCCGAAAGCGTGGAAGGCCGGGCCGATCAGGCCTCGGCAGCCTCTTCCTCCGCCGGGGCGGCGGATTTGGCGGCGCGCTCCTCGGCGCGTTCCTTGGCCTTGGTGCCGGGCTCGCCCTTGGCCGGATTGTTGCGCGCCTCGCGCTTCAACAGGCCCGCGGTATCGAGGAAGCGCGCGACGCGATCGGTCGCCTGCGCGCCGACGCCCAGCCAGTGCTGGGCGCGCTCGGTGTTCAGCACCACGCGGTTCTCGGCGTCCTTGCCGAGCAGCGGGTTGTAGGTGCCGAGCTTCTCGATGAAGCGCCCGTCACGCGGCGAGCGCGCGTCGGCGACGACGATGTGGTAGAAGGGGCGCTTCTTGGTGCCGGCGCGGGCCAGGCGGATTTTCAGGGACATTGCGGTCTTTCTCGTAAAGGGTTGAGGGAGCTACTTCTTCTTGCCGCCCAGACCCGGAAGCCCGGGAAAGCGCGGCGCGCCGCCGAGGCCGGGAAGGCCGGACGGCGCGGATTTCAACAGGCTGCCGACATCGGTCGGCAGCTTTTCGGCGAGCTCGGGCTGGGCGCCGCCCCCGGCGAGCTGCTTGAGCTGGGAGGGGTCCATGCCGGCCTGGCGCGCCAGCGCCTCGAGCTGTTTGGGGTCCATCTGCGAGGGGTCGGGCATGCCGCCCATCATCTGGCCCATCTTGCCGCCGAACATGCCGGCCAGCGCGCCGGGGCCGGACTTGGCGACCTTCTTCATCATGTCCGCCATCTGCCGATGCTGCTTCATCAGCTTGTTGACGTCCTCGACCTTGGTGCCGGAGCCCTTGGCGATACGGATGCGACGCTTGGCGTTCAACAGATCAGGATCGGCGCGCTCGGCCTTCGTCATCGAGTTGATGATGGCGATCTGCCGGTCGAACACCTTCTCGTCGACATTGGCGCCGGCCATGGCCTTCTTGAGCTGGCCCATGCCGGGCATCAGCCCCATCAGCCCGCCCATGCCGCCCATCTTCTTCATCTGGGTGAGCTGGCCGCGCAGATCCTCGAGGTCGAAGACGCCCTTCTTGAGCTTCTTCGCCATCTTCTGGGCGTCTTCGACGGTGACGTGCTCGCGGGCCTTCTCGACCAGCGCCACGATGTCGCCCATGCCCAGGATGCGGTCGGCGATGCGGGAAGGATGAAAATCTTCGAGCGCGTCCATGCGCTCGCCGGTGCCGATCAGCTTGATCGGCTTGCCGGTGGCGGCGCGCATGGAGAGCGCCGCACCGCCGCGCCCGTCGCCGTCGACACGGGTCAGGACGATACCGGTGAGGTCGAGCCGGGATTCGAAGGAACGCGCCAGATTGACCGCGTCCTGGCCGGTGAGGCTGTCGACGACGAGCAGGATCTCATGCGGGTCGGTCGCCTGTTTGATGGCGACCGTCTCGGCCATCAGCTCTTCGTCGATATGGGTGCGGCCGGCGGTGTCGAGGATCAGGACGTCGTAGCCGCCGAGCCTGGCCTCGCGTTGGGCGCGGTGGGCGATCTCGACCGGGGCCTGGCCGGAAACGATGGGCAGCGTGTCGACGCCGACCTGCTTGCCGAGCACGGCAAGCTGCTCCATCGCCGCCGGGCGGCGCGTGTCGAGGGAAGCAAGCAGGACCTTCCGGTTCTGCTTTTCCTTGAAGCGCTTGGCGATCTTGGCGGTGGTGGTGGTCTTGCCCGAGCCCTGCAAGCCGACCATGAGGATGCCGACCGGGGCGGGGGCGTTGAGCGATATCGGCACCGCCTCGTCGCCGAGCACGGCGACCAGCTCGTCATGGACGATCTTGACGACCTGCTGGCCGGGGGTAACCGAGCGGGTGACCTCCTGGCCGATGGCGCGCTCGCGCACCTGCTCGACAAAGGCGCGCACCACTTCGAGCGAGACGTCAGCCTCGATCAGGGCGCGCCGGACCTCGCGCAGCGCCTCGCCGACATCGGCCTCGCTCAGCGCGCCGCGCCCGCGCAGCCCCTCGAAAATCTTGCCAAGCCGGTCGCTTAAGCTCTCGAACATCCAACCTGATCCTTAGTCTCGCGCGTCTTCACGCGAGATATGGGTGCCTCGTTCGATGCCGCAATGGCCAAAAACACCCGTGGGCGCATCGCGCTGACGGGTGTTGACCGGTCTTCCCCTTGCGAAAGACAGGCGGCTCGGCTCACGGCGAATGGGCAGAGGCAGCGCGCATATACGCGCCTGCGAAGCAACGGTCAACCGCAACGCTCCGGAAAGCCCGCGGGGGCCGGGCGTCATCCCTTAACCAAGCCGCCTATGTTCACGTGAATTGAAGGCCGCGATATGCGCATCTAGCCATCGAGGCCAGAGGACCCGTTCGTGGACCCCTTCATGCGCGTGAGTAGCGGCGATGCCGTGGCGGAACCGACCGAATTGAATGCCATGCCTGCCATCCGGGCCGGGGCGCTGCCGCGCATCGGCATGATCGAGGGTCTTGCCGAGGCCGAGCCGGTCTGGCGCCGGTTGGAAGCCGAGGGGCGCGCCACCGCCTATCAGCGCTTCGACTGGTGCGCGGCCCGGCTCGCCGCCCTGCCCGCGCCTCATGCCGTGCGCGTCGCCGTGATCGGCCATCCCGGCACGCCGCTGGCGCTGCTGCCGCTGGCGGTCGAGAAGCGCTTCGGCGTGAGGCATGGACGCATGCTCGGCAGCGAGCTGGGCAACGCCGATTCCCTGATCGTCAGCGCCGAAGGGCTCGAACGGCTGACGCCCGAAACGGTGCGCGCCCTGATGCCGGCCATCGGCAAGGCCGCCGGGCTCGACACGCTCATGCTGCATAATATCGCCCCCGAACGCGAAGGCTGGCGCGAGCCGCTGGCGGCGCTCGATCGCATGCCCTCGGCCAGCCGGCTCTATCGCAGCCATATCGGCAGCACCGCGCTTCCCTTCATCGACAACGGACTGACCAGCAAGCTGCGCGCCAATATCAGGCGCGGCATGCGGCGCATCGAGGAGACGTCCGGCCCGGTGAAGCTGGTGCGCGTCACCGAACCGGCGCTGTTTTCGCGCGTGCATCGGGAATTCAACGCCCAGCGCGATGCGCGCTTCGCGCAGATGGGGCTCGACAACCCTTTCGCCACGCCCGATATGTGCGCCCTGTTCGAGGAGCTGGCACGGCGCGGGCTCGGGGGCAAAAACCCGTTCTTCCTGGTGCATGCGCTGATGGCCGGCGACGAGATTCTCGCCACCTCCTTCGGCTTGCGCTCAGGCAGCCATTTTTCCCAGTACATCAACTCGACGAGCCTGGGGCCGGCCAGCAAATACAGCCTGATGGGCATATTGATCGGGCTGATGCTCGACGAGCTGCTGGAAGACGGCATCGTCAG